>NZ_CAJNOB010000024.1 GCF_905250085.1 Candidatus Methylacidithermus pantelleriae | reverse complement strand
GGTTACAAGCTTACTCCTGGCTTTTCTCATTCAGGTACCTGGATGCTTTTCGCAAAAGGAAACAAAGAGTTCTGGCCAAGAAACTAGCCAAACCTCTGGTGGCCTATCGATTTCCATCGTTCCTTTGGTAAAAAGACATAAGGATTGTGAATTTACGGAAGAGGATAGGCTTATATTTACCTACTGGGGACGCAGACTGGGGGTAGGTGGCTATTTCTTCAACCTTGACGCGGCTGAAGTGGACAAAAAGTTCGCGGAGGAGAATGGTGAAACGGAGCGTTTACTGATGCTTAAGCATGTTGAGTGTTCCGAGATACCCAGAATGGTTGGGAATTATCTGAGTACAGAAGTTCTGAGGGTGGTGAATAGTCCTGATGTGTGTTGCGCCGAAGTTGTGAATGAATCTATCTGTCCCAAAGAGGACATGCGGGTTGTTAATCATTTTCTCGCAGCAAAGAATCCAGTGGGAGATTGGATTCTTGTCTACGTTCTGAAAGTGTCGAGGCAGTGGCTTCACGGACATTGATTCCAAAGGATTTGCAACGGAGGCCAGTAGGTATATGAAAGGCCTAGGTTGCCAGTTCGCCTATCCGTCTCGGCAGGACCAGAGGAAGTCCTACAACCCCGCGCAATGGTGGGCACAGTGGCTTTTCGGAAGGTCTGTGTCCCTGAAAGATCTCCAAGATCCAGGGACACTCCTAGGGGGCCTCACCTCTGACCAGAATAGAGACAAATTTAAGCTTGGTATTTATTACATCGCACGGCACCTTTTTCCAGGTGTGACGTTGGGTGGAGGAGGCCACCTGGATGACCCCAATGCATATCTTTATACCGGGAACGTCCGTCGCGACATTGTGGTGACAAATCGAAACCAGCGTGCTGATGGTCCTTTAACTCCGTATTGGTTTCTTTTGCTTTCTAGTGCGTTGAATTTGGTTCCGACGCTTTTGGCTTTTGCCGTTCCGGCCATTGCTTCCGTGACCCTTTTTCTTTCTATTTACTTCTTGCAGTTTCTCGTGATGGTAGGATGTGATTTGGCTTTCCGAGTCCTTATGGCCCTTGGGCTAGCCATGATCCCCTTGGTTTTCTTTGGGCGGTTCTACGATGTTTGGCGTCATTACCTCATAGGGCTCATTTGTACCGCAATGGTCCCTTGGCTTTTCTTTGTGTGCGCAGGGATCGGGTTTTCGATAGTAACGCTTTTGTACCACGCCTTATTCGATGGGCAGAACGGACAGCCAGGAATCATCCCGGGTATCCTCTCTTCTCTTGGGAATGTCATTTTCGCCAATCTCGCAAGAGTTGCCGATTTTTCCCAGAGCGCTCCTAGCGATTGGTTTGGACCACCCATTGTGCAGTTCTTTAACAACTTAAATAATCCTTCAAACGGTACTCCAATCCCTCTAGTGCGGTTCATTCGGGACGTCATCGGAATGTTTTTGGAACTGGCTACCTTTACTTCGGCGATTTTTGCCGGGGTGAGCATCATTACCTTCTTTGTGATGACGGGAATTCACTGGGCAGTTGCCGCTGGCCGGATTGCGTTTTCAGCTTTTATAGCCTTCTCGGAGGCAGCAAGCGTGATTTTGCAGCAAGCTACCGCGCCGGTAGGCTTCGCGGAGAGGATTGGGTCGGCGATGTGGGAGAGGGCTCAAGCCGGAATCTCGGCAATCGGTCAGACAATCCGAGGCTTAGGTGGAGGGGGAGGTGGAAGGGGATAGAGAAAGGTGAAGTCTTGGGTTTCCCAAGGAGACCGGTTTTTTTAGGAAACGGAGGAGGTCCATGAATGGTTCCCCACTGGTTACAAGCTTACTCCTGGCTTTTCTCATTCAGGTACCTGGATGCTTTTCGCAAAAGGAAACAAAGAGTTCTGGCCAAGAAACTAGCCAAGCCTCTGGTGGCCTGTCGATTTCCATCGTTCCTTTGCTAAAAAGACATAAGGATTGTGAATTTACGGAAGAAGATAGGTTTACATGGACCTACTACACAGTACTTTCCCCTGGCGGTACTTGGGACCTTGACGCCGCTAAAGATGCGAAATGGAAGATGGACATGGACCACCGTGAAACGGCGCGTTTACTGATGCTTAAGCATGTTGAGTGTTCCGAGATACCCAGAATGGTTGGGAATTATCTGAGTACAGAAGTTCTGAGGCTCCTGAATAGTCCTGATGTATGTTGCGCCGAAGTTTCGAATGAATATACCAGGCTGTTGGATAACTACCGGCGCGTTGCTCATTTTCTCGCAGCAAAGAATCCACTGGGACATTGGTATATTGTCTACGATCTGCGCCGGTAGGGCGGTGCCTTTAGGGACGTTGATTCCAAAAGGCTGCAACGGAGTCCAGTAGGTATATGAGAGACCTAGGTTGCCAGTTCGCCTATCCGTCTCGGCAGGACCAGAGGAAGTCCTACAACCCCGCGCAATGGTGGGCACAGTGGCTTTTCGGAAGGTCTGTGTCCCTGAAAGATCTCCAAGATCCAGGGACACTCCTAGGGGGCCTCACCTCTGACCAGAATAGAGACAAATTTAAGCTTGGTATTTATTACATCGCACGGCACCTTTTTCCAGGTGTGACGTTGGGTGGAGGAGGCCACCTGGATGACCCCAATGCATATCTTTATACCGGGAACGTCCGTCGCGACATTGTGGTGACAAATCGAAACCAGCGTGCTGATGGTCCTTTAACTCCGTATTGGTTTCTTTTGCTTTCTAGTGCGTTGAATTTGGTTCCGACGCTTTTGGCTTTTGCCGTTCCGGCCATTGCTTCCGTGACCCTTTTTCTTTCTATTTACTTCTTGCAGTTTCTCGTGATGGTAGGATGTGATTTGGCTTTCCGAGTCCTTATGGCCCTTGGGCTAGCCATGATCCCCTTGGTTTTCTTTGGGCGGTTCTACGATGTTTGGCGTCATTACCTCATAGGGCTCATTTGTACCGCAATGGTCCCTTGGCTATTCTTTGTGTGCGCAGGGATCGGGTTTTCTTTCATACCAGTTCCTTACGATCCTCTCCCTTCTGCTTTCTTCGGCAGGAAAAAGCAAAGTTTCTCTGCGGTTCTGTTGGGCCTCTTGGATGTTTTCTGATTATGCAAACCCTCAATAACAACTCGCCTGGTACCAACGCTTCGGCTGCTTTTTCTTACCGCCCAGCGCCACTTTTGTCCGAACCTTTCTCTGCTGTATCGTCGGGCCTTTCGCGACTTTATGGAACGGCGGAAAAGCGCGCACAGGGCGACTTAAAGCTTACCTCCAGGCTGTCACAACTCGCTGCGCTCAGCTTTGCCACCTCTGTGGAGATAAGCCTGATTCGAGCTCTTTTTCTGAGCCGCATTTGCTCGCGCCTAGCGCATTTTTGCAGTCCTTTTTCTCTCCACAGCGCAGTTTCGCACCAAAGGACGGTACTTTTCGCCGAAGCTACTCACCTTGTTCTGCCGGCCGGCCGAACTCCAACAGGAGTCTGGCGAAGCGCCCAGCGGAGAGTTGTCGCTCCTCCGCTAAGAACCCATTACCGGCCTTTTCACCCCTTCTCGAAATGTGTTATACCGCGCAAAAAGGGAGGCAAATCATGAATCGGTCGATTCTTTTCACATGCACGCTTCTCATCGCTTTCATTCACCTTAGTGGCTGTTGGCCTCAAGAAGACAAGTCAACCGCACTTGATCGCGCACCTTCTCCCGGGTCGGCAGCTCCAGCTTCCAATCCTTTTAAATTTCGCAGCAATTGCTCCATTACTGAGCAAGACCGGTTTATATTGACCTATTGCTTCTCACCCTATGCGTGGATTTTGGCCTCAGTAGACGTAGACCTAGCTGAGAACAGTAGTCGTCCTCCCCTGTACATCGAAGTGGCTGACCTCGCAGCAGCTACGTTTTGGAGCAACCAAAACAACAACCGGCGCGCCATATGCTACCACTCAAATCCTCGATTACTGTTCGTAAACCCGGTTAGCTGCGCTGACCTCTCCCACTGGCAAGCCCAAGATCCGCGACTGGATAATCCTGCCACCGATCCAAATACAGAGTGTTGTGTCGAGGCGGCCGTTGAGTGCGACCCTGTGACATTGTTCGAAGGGAGTACCTGCGGGCGCGTGCGTACACGCTTCTTTGCGGTCAAAAATCGATTCGGAGAATGGTTTCTGTTGAAATGGCTTCAGCGTGACCAGATCACTTTTCATCACCATTGATTCGAGAGCGACAAGCAACCATGGACGCAAAGCTTTATCCGGCGTTGGCCGCACCTCGGTTTGCTGGCATTTCGGGAAGGGAGTGGTGCGGTTTTTCGTTTGCGTACGCTGTTATGAAACTCGGCACCTGGGTTGGCGAACATCAAGAGAAAGTAGGCCGTTATGCATAGCGACGAACGATATCATTTACGTTACACATTGCTTTCAATGCAAGCACCTCTTCTGCCCCGTCGGAAAATCGCTTTTTTCCGCTGCTGGTGTGGTTTTGGTGTTACCTTGGCTTCTACGTGGGGATCTTGTTCATTGATGCGTAGCGCTTCTGGTAAAGTTATTTTCTGCGACACGTGAGGCATTATCACGGTATGTATGTTTTTTATGGCCACACGAGACAGTTTTTTGTCGGTCTAAGGATGCAAGTGCGCTCTTCAAGGCTATTGCGTTTTTTATCACCTGGTAGCGGAAGGCTTCTTTGGAAGCGCTTCGAGGCGGAGTGGGGCGGCCTTTCTGGCGGTGCTCGTGAGTGTCTGGAAGCCAATTTTCGGCTTTGCGGGCGTGTTCCTCGAGCTGTTGTAGCGTCCGCTCTGCCGTTCCAAGGGCAGAGGCACGTGTGTAAGTTCCTAAACAAGCTCTCTGTCACAGTACGGAGAGCACAGCAAGTGATGGGCCAGTTCGCAAGCGGAGTCATTCTGATGCATTCCCATGTGCGAAGTTTTTGCGGCGCACCCCCTATCGCGTTAAGGCTGGGTCGCTCATTTGTCGCAAGAGCTGGCCATTCAGCTCTCCCACTAGGCTTTCACCTGCTAGTTTCCTCCTTTCCATCGGATAGTCGAAAGCGATCCCATTTTGCTTTGCCATCCTCCCTTCCCTTTGCTCTGCTCAACCAAAAGGCACATCGGCCAAGGATTGCGCGCCAAAAAGTGAAACGACCGACCAGCAGATCGGATTTTCCTCTCCGTGATGAGCGCCAATCTCTCTTTCAACTTCAAAGCGAAACAT
The DNA here is from genome assembly GCF_905250085.1 of Candidatus Methylacidithermus pantelleriae. Lineage (GTDB taxonomy): Bacteria > Verrucomicrobiota > Verrucomicrobiia > Methylacidiphilales > Methylacidiphilaceae > Methylacidithermus > Methylacidithermus pantelleriae. Next base: position 11,832 of record NZ_CAJNOB010000024.1, on the reverse strand, counting down.
CCTCGATGACGTGCATCGTCACACTATGAAAACTTCTTCTCTCATTCTCCTTTCACTGCTGCTCGGTTTTCTTCTTCAACTCCCTGGATGCTTTTCGCAACACGAGAAATCCCATTTCCGATCTACTCGAACGCCTCGCGATTGCCCAATTCCTGATCGTGATCGATTCATCCTAACATACGCCGCAACTGCTAACACCGCGTTGGGCGATACTTTGACCTTCGACTCGGCTAAAGAAGAGGAGATCGAGGAACTGGAACAGGCCGAAAAGGAGCTCCTTCCCACTAAAAAAAACCGGCATTTGCTATCCGTTAAGCACATTAACTGTGAAAGCATCGCTAAAGAAGCACAACTCGCTCTTCGCCTCGCTCCTTCGAAGAACTTCGACGGGTTGTGCTGCGTCGAAACTGTGGTGGAATGGGATGCCGGCGAGCCATACCGAAAAGAGGATTTGAGGTATGTGCATGTGGTGAAAACCTTTATTGCTGCTAAGAACGCCGAAGGTGACTGGGTGGTGATTCACGCTTCGAGGTAGACATGATAACAAACGTACACGTTTTCGAGGAGAACGCGGTTTTTCCTTTACAAAAAGCGATCGTTGTTCCCCTTTCGTGTAAGACGAAGGGAGAGGTGGCAGAACCGTCACTCGAGCTATCACGACTTTGCAAAAGAGTATGATCGATTTTGTGGCACATCTTTGTCAAGCGAGAGGCCGTCAGGAGACCCTTGCGACCTTATTTTTTTCCGACGACCAGCCGCAAATACATAAAACAACTGTTCCCGGCGTTTCTCCATGGAACCTGGGACCACCGAACCGTTTCGTGACAATGTGCCTGGGAATCCCCTTTAGTTGCCTGTCGAAGACGCGACTACCGTCCGTAAACAAAAGATGCACCTATGGCGTTCTCGCGGAGGTAGTCGTTCTACGAGTTGACGGTCTTCTACGGTCCGCGAAGGTATTTGTGATAAGATGAACCGTGGCATACATTTCGTTAGCGCATCCAAGAAGCTTCCAAAGAAAAAGCTAGGAGCTCTTATCGGCAGCGCGTTTACCGCTCGGAGCGGCAGACGTGGGACCCGTGTAGTGGCAGAGATACATCTCTCATCAATAATGGCTAATAATGGTTGTTAGGAAAGAGGAGCAATCGTCATGAATCATTTAACGCTCGCTATGGCTTTGGTTACTCTTTTTGGGATTATTGAACTATCCCTGTCCTTTTCGGAACAACCGGTGGTTCCACCAAACCAAGAAGATACACATCCCACTCAAAAGCTTTCCAATCCGGAACCTGTGTTTGGGCAAGGACAGAACGATTGCCCGATAACCGAGCAAGATCGATTCATCTTGAGATACGCTTTTCGCCGCATTGGGCCGGTTTTCGGCTGGAAGGGGCTAAAGGATGCGAAGGATGGGCAGAGGGAAGAGGAACTTAAGGAGGGCACTCCTAGCCGGGGCACTTTTTTAGTCTCGCTTAAACACATCAACTGTTCCGACGTCCCTAGAATGGTCGGCACCCCGCTTGTCCGCAACCCTGGCGCTGACCCAGAGCTCGTGTGCTGTGTAGAAGTTGTGATTGAGTGGTTCCCACTCCCAAGAGGGGATTCTTGGGCACCAACTTGGGAGTTAGAGGTTTTCAGTCCTATCCATAAGCATTTCCTTTCGGCCAAAAATAAGCTCGGTCAGTGGAAACTTCTTCATACGCTAAGCGAATTTTAATGCAGCCTTATGCTCTGGAAGATGGAAATTCCGGAAACGGGAAAGTGCAAAATCGTACACGGCTCATTAGCTGTCCTCCTTTCCGATGCTATAAAAACCTCATGTTTCCTTTCGCCTCCTTCTCGCACGTTTTTTTCTGTGCGGACCGCCGATTTCGGTCGCGACATGACGATTATGCGCGCTTTCATTAGGAGACTCCTTTGCCACAATCGGTCCTACGAGCCTCATTCTACCAGGCCTATTTCGACGAAAGGACGTGTTTCCGTAGAGCTAGCGATTCCCAAAAGTACTTTTGATGTGGCGTGTGTAAACCTCTCTTTTGCACCTCTTGATTTCTCTCTCGAGAGGCATCAGGCCTTCACGCGGGCCTGTCGGTTTTTCTTTCACCCTCCTCAAAGCGATGATCGCGGATCTTTTCCCGTGGTGGTCAACCTTAGTCAAAGGGGACGCTCTCCAAATGCTAGCGGATCTATACCCGCTTTTTGGAGAGTAAGCGCAACTCCTAAGCATTAGAGACGGAGGATCATTCATGAGTCAGGCAAATTTCGCGATTTTCTTATCACTAGCTTTCCTAATCCACATATCGGGATGTCTCTTTCAAGCCCACGAAAAAACGGAAGACCGCGACAACATCCAGCATTCACGGTCGCAATTCCCTTCGATCCTTCGCTTAATGAAAGAACGCGAAAATTGTCAGCTCACCGAAGAGGACCGCTTTGTCTTGACCTACTTAGGCCTAGAGTCCTCCAGGCTGCCGACAATGAGCTCCTGGGAGCGCCGGTGGGAGCGTCTTTCCTGGACCGTCCAAGACGCTTTTGATTATCTGCTGCCTCGGCGGTTTCCAGAGAAAATTACCGAAGTGCATCGCGTCCGGTTGACGTCTGTCAAACATGTCGACTATGCAGACCTCCCGAAAATCGTCGGCACGCGTTTTTTGTCTTACGACCCTCCGACAAATCCTAACGTGAGGTGCTGCGTCGAAGCGCTTGTTGAGTGGGATAAACGCAAGACTCACCATTTCCGCTACCTCCCCGAGGCAGTGGACTTTCTCGCAGCGAAACGTATCGACCACAGAACCGGCGAACCGTCCTGGGACTTTCTTTTCACCCTACACCAAACATCTTCTCAAAGGGAAGCCAAGGAGGACCCGCGCTCGCAAAAAAACGTGAGCGATTGCCCATTTAACGAGGAAGATCGACTTATTTTAACGTACAATCGCATCTTTGATCCTGATGCTCACATCTATAAGTTAAGCAAAGCTAAGGAGTTTCAGCGCGATCTCATGACGCAGAATATCACTGTCAGAAACCCGAATCTCGTTTCCCTCAGGCATGTGGACTGTTCGGGTATTCCCAGCGATCTGCGGTGGGAATACTTTGATCATTATCGTCCTGATCTCCGCCGCGATGTTCTTCAGGATCCCGACGTAGTGTGTTGCGCCGAGGCTGTGGTAGAATGGGACCGCGGACAAGGGAGCAAGTACATCCATCTTGTGTCGGACTTTCTTGCCGCAAAAAGCAGGTTTGGCGACTGGTATCGGTTACCTCATGAGAACAACTACACGCTGGATATTTACAAAACGCAGGCTCCTTAAGGAGCCGATCGGACTAATGGTAATTCTTTGTGCAAAAAAAGGTGGCTCATAGCCAGGGTGGCGTTTTTCCAGAGCGCGATGATCGATTGGCTGTTAGCTTGCAACTCGTGGCGCCTTCTGGTCCAAAAGAAAGCAAATGTTTCCGAAACCCACAGATCTTCTGGCAGCGCCCATCTCCCTTGTTCAGATCCGCTTGCGGATCGATATCTTTAAAACGCAGCTTGGTTGACTTGGCGACTGGTCGTTTCCCTACCCTTTTTATGAACATTCGCCTTTCTTGTTCCATTACTCAAAAACGGAGCGCTTCGATATTGCTGTGTAGCGGATTTTTCCCGCTCTCTGCGCGTTTTCGAGAACAGCGGAGAGTTTTCCTGAACAAGGCAGGGTTTCTATTGACGCCACTCACACCAATACAAGAAACAGTACAACGCCGGGCTGGGAACGCTCTTTGTTTAGCGCCCAGCTCCCTTTGTCGGGTCATTCATGAGACTGTGCAGAAACGGCATTTTCTCGTTGCCGACTTTTGCTTGTTTTTTTTTAAACATTGTGAAGAGTCATGAATGCTGTTACTTTTGTTACTCTTTTGGTACTTAGCTTTTTTATCCAGACGCCCGGATGTTTCTCTCACAGGGAAGAAAGCGACCTACCAGAAAGCGAACGTTACGCGTTGGGAGGATGGTCCATACCCTTTTGCGGATGGCATCAGCATTGTCGCATAACGCAAGAAGACCGCCTAATACTGACATACTGCGGCGCCGGCGGTGGTGGAAGCGGTGTTGGGACCATTTGGACGATCTAGGAAGCTAAAGAGCGTTTACGCATGGATTTGGCAGAAGAGCGTTCCCAGATGAACTCGCGTTTGTCCTTTTTGAGTTATATTAGCTGTCGGGAGGTTGCCAGAATAGCTCGTGGGACGTTCATGGGTGTCAATCCAGCGACTGATCCGAATGTGTGTGCTGTGTAGAAGCGGTTGTCGATGGGACGAGGTGCTATGGGACGGAAAACGTGCGCACTATGCTAAGCGTTTTCTTGTCGGAAAAAACCGAGTGGGTGATTGGATGGTGTTTTATTACCTTACTCATTGAGAAATCACGGCGGAAGAGGTGCCAAAAGGGATGGTGGCAAGAAGAGGATGGGTCGATGGCGGAGCCACGATTGATGGCACTTGTGCGCAAGTTGCGAGAGAAAGGAAAATGTAGCGGAAGGAGAGTCAGATGGAAAAGGTGCGAAAGTATAGTCCTTGGTGTTTGTTTGAAATGCGGTTAGTTGGCGAACTTTGGAGAATCATCCGATACAGCCCAGAGAGAGCCAAAGCGTTTCGCGCGTGCCTAGGGTAATCGTGGTAATTTTTTGCAAGGTGGACTCGGTCTGGTTTTTGGAGGATAACGCGGACGGCTTGAAGCGACGTGGAGAGGTGGTGGATTGGTTATTGGAGTGGTGAAATGGTGTTTAGGAGGCGCGTTGACTACTGCCCGAGAGAATAAGCGAGCTGTCGTGCGAGGATGAAAAGACTTGGGTTGGCTAATCGCATAGCGAGAGCGCGGTCGCTTTTGTGAGCGAGCTTCTGAGGGCGGAAATAGACGTTGGAGGCAAAAGGGATGAAAAGAGAACTGGGGAGTTTTCGCAAATCGGTATGTTCATCTTTGTGGGTGAAACGGTGGACGTGCAGCGGTCCGCAACGGCTATTTTCTGAGGGAGTAAGATTGTGAGGCTAAGCGGTCCAATGGATTTGTGAGCCACAGGGAATAAAGTGCGGTAATCAGCGCAGAGCTGTGTCGAGAGCCGTGTTGGAGACCCGAACCAGCATGGGGTGACACTTTTAGAAAAAGAGTACGGTGGCCTTCTGGGCTCTGTTCGCTGCTTGGGAAGCGTATCTCGAGAAAGCTGCGAGGACCCTGTTGCAGGGTCTAGAGGGCGACCAAGAGCTTGTGTGTGCCCAGGAGCAAAGTAACCCAAGACCAAAAGGCCCAGCGGGATGTGTGGCAAGCTGAAGGGTTGACTCGGGCCAACCGTTGCTCTGGCGACTTTGGTTCTAGAAAAAATGTCTTTTCTTCCTGCTTTGGGGGAGCGATCATAGAATTCCCTTTCCTCCTGCGACAGATAAATGCACTTGCCCCGTGCTACCGAGACTGTGCGGGCAAAAGCGAGAATTGAAAAAACGAACGAAAAGTTCGTTCGAGCAAGCGAAAGCTTTTCATCCCCTCTTTTTTTCCAAAAAGCTTTTTCAAGCCAAGCTTTCACCGCAAAAGCCAAAAAAGCGAGCACTCCCCACCCACCTCCGGCTTCTTTCGGTTGGAGTTTTTCCAAGCGAAAACGGATGGGACGTCCGGTGACGCAAGTCCTCAAGCGTTTCTACGGGAAACCACAAATCTCTGTGCTGAGCCGTGGTGCCCACAACAACTTTATCCCCTTTTTCCGATCGCTTTTCACCAAGCACGCTCTTCCGCGGGTCCGCCCTTCTGATCGGACGTAACGGCCCAAGGTACCCTACCTCGCTGGCATGAAATCCCTGATGTTTTGCGCAACAAGGTAAAGCCGCGGCTTTTGAGGAGCAGTTCACGGGAGAAGTGCCGCCACAGGTTTGTCATTGGTCCCCTCGCCCCAGGAGTCTTCGGCGAAACGGCTGATCTTGATTCGCGGCGGGTTGGTTTAGGAGTGCAGCTCTCCAGCCATAGGAAAACGGCCCTGGAAAAGAGCAGCGGAAGCACCAGGCATTTTTTCCTTGTCCGCCCCATATGAGGGGTATGCGGAGAAAAGTACCCGAAGCTTCCACAAAAAAGACCCTCTCTGACGAAGGGGGATCGTACACTCGAAAACAATCAGGAAGAAAACCCGATGGGACTCACACCCCTTGATTTCCTAAATAGTACTTTCCCCTGGTTTGTTCTGATGACCCAGGGGATCGTATTATCCTTTTGGGTCCTACCGCCGGGTCCGAAGGGTCTTTGGATTTTGGCCTCTCCTTTCTACGGCAACAAACCGTGGGGCCGAATGGCGCTTTTTTTCATGGCCCCTCTATTCGGATGGGTGACCGATATTCTTGGCCTATCCACCGCTTGGCGAGAAGTGGGGCTTGGCCTTATTGGCCTCTGGATCGGCTGGCTTGGAAAAATGAGCGTTTGTTATGGAGGTCAACATCTACCCAAAGAGCCGGCCTGCGGTTTTGGGCTTATCAAGCGCACTTTCACTTGCCCTCTGGGAATCATCCTCTGGACTCCGCTAGCCCTTTTGTGGGTCGAACGACCCATGCCGGCTGCCTGGTTCTGGAGTCTGTTGAGCTTGCCTGGGGTAATTCACTGCGTTGCCATCCAAGGTTCCTTTTGGTCGCGATTCGTTCCCCCAGAATCTCTCAGCCAGTCGGAAAGCGATCTCCTAGATCGAGTCTTTGCCTTTGCCTCCCTAAAAGAGCGAACGGCGCTTCAGGCCGTAGGGAGGTTAGGGATCCCGGGCTGCCTTCAGAGTATTCAAGCGAGCTTGCTCTTTGCCACCTTTTTCTTTTTCCTTGGCTCGCGGTGTTCAGCGATTCCAACCCTTTTGCGAACCCTTATTTCTTTGATCCTCCTCGCAGCAATGGTCTTCCTTTGGCAGCGTGCTTCGCAACTTTTGCATCGAGCCCAGTGGGAACTGGAAGCAGCCTGGATCGATTCTCGTCTTCCTTCCAAAAGCTCTTTAGGATTTTTGCGACATTGGAAGATCGTGTTTTTCGCTTCCACTTTCTTTTTAGCGATGGGGCAGTTCCAAGACGTGCGGTACGGCTTCTGGGCGTTTCTCATAGAAGCTCTCCTGGTGGGGCGATTCGCACGTCCTTGTTGGCAAGAAGCAGCTCGTATGAGAAAATTCTCCAAATTGGCACAAAAGCCGCTTTTAGTTGCCAAGCAAAAGCGCCAGCTCGTGGCCTTGGTCGATACAATGCTTTTCCGGCAACAACTTCCCCAAAAAGCGCCGATCATCGAAGTAGCCAACCTTTCGTTACAGGAAGTTGACTCCAAGGCAGTTGGTTCTCGAAAGAGGGAGCTCTTGCCTAAGCCCAATCGTCACCAAAAGGTTCAAAGAAAGAAGTCTAAAAGCCGAAGAATCGGATCCTCTCGGAAACCTCCCCGTCGTCCCCCTGGAGACGCTTCCTGTCCGGTTTGAGCGTCTCCACTTCCGCGCCAGCGGCATCCCCTGCGCTTTCTTCTTGGATGTTTCCGGTTGGAGCAGAGGAACGAACAAACGCAGAATCACATCCATGATTTCTTTGCGTACTGCTCGAGAAAAGAGTCACATATGATTCTAACTCCCACCCTTTTCTTTCATAATCGATATGCTAATCGCAATCCCAACGCCTACCGGCAAGTCCCGATTTTTTAGCCCCTGTCTCGATCGGTCAGGCAAGCTATGAATCGTGCTGCAGAAGCTCTGGGTTTGATAGCGGCAAAGCTTTTACTAGAGCTGTCGGCTACTATGGGAAAAGTCCTTCGGACTTTGGTGGCTTGAAGCTAAAGGAGGGGGTGCCGAATTGTCAGGGATCGAGGGATCCAGGTAGATCTCTGAAGGTACTTGAGCTTAGATGGAGTGCTTTGGAAAGTACGATCTTGAGTACAACGGAGGGATGCGCCATGTAAGATAGCAGGACGTAGGAAGACGCCTCTTTTGGTGGCGCAATGCGTGGGGTTCTCTTCTGAGTCGCCGTTTCCGTTGCTCCTTCCGAGACGGCATCTCGAGATTTCCCATATGTGGTTTTGGGCATGGTTCACATGCGGCGACCAACGCAAGGCCGGTTTCCCACGCGCTTTTTGCTTTTTCTCGTTAATACTTTCCAGGTCACCCGGCTGGTTTTATACTCTCCATCACGCTCGGCTCAGGCTTTGTTCGTTCTCCGTTTTCGCATGAGCTAACATTCCTTTCTTTCAGCAGGGTTCCTGCGGCTTTTTTGCTACTATGGATCTACTTAACTCCCTTTTTCTTCTCGCCCGCACCAACGCAGCTTCGATCGCTCTGCTTACGGCTAATCCAAAACTGCTGACAAGAGGCACCTCCCGCTTTTGGTGCATGATTCTTCCCACGGGTGTTGTTAGTCCCTCCCCCGGTGGTTTTCCTCCCACGCGCAGTTGCGTCTCCTTTCCGCTAAAGGGGGGCCGGAGTTTTTCCTTGTATCCCACGACTGGAACGTCCCAAGACCGTGTCAAAGCTGTGCTTGAACCTTTCCTTTCGTTACCGCATGCTTTCGAGCTGGGACGCTTTCTGGGTCTTTTTGCAAACGTTGTCACAACGCCGGGTAGAGTGCTTTCGGTTCAAAACAGAGATTTAAGACAATAGCCTGCCTGCCGCCAGACCATATGCTCTTTTCACCGCTGAGTTTGGTGAACAAAGACTCACGCCCTAGCCTTTCACGTGTGGGAGACGAGTCAGCCAACTAGATAGCGCTTCCGATTAGGCCAAAACGCGGCTTCGGAGCCTTCTCGAGTTGACACAATGCTACTATCCATAAGGACTCGCTTCAAGTTTGACCACTTGCTCCCCTTCCCTATTTTTTTAGTATTTCATGTCGAATAAGGGAATCGCTAATGGTTCTCACAAGCTAAAAATATAGCCATGCATAAGAGTGTTCGTAATGGAACATCAAAATGAAGTTGAGTGCGTTGGCCAAGCCGCACGGTGTCCCCCCAAACGGCTTGGCCGATGTGGAAAGAGGGGCGTTTGCCTGTCCTTTTAGAATAGTTCCCGATTGGAACGGTAATCATGCGTGCGAAGGCGGACCAATCCAACCGATTAGTTTCTACGCGCGGGTGTGCAAGCGCCGATCCAAAAGCGGATGAAGACAGACAATTGGTTTGGGTTCTCGAAGCTTGCTCTCAAGCAAAGAGTTAGGGATCGTCAAGGCTCTTAACGAGGTAGGCCCCCGGATGAACGGCCATCGCAAAGGGCTCGTTGGGGAGCTCTGTGATCCCAAAGGCCCGCGGCATCCTGGTCGAGGAGCGCAAGCGGCTGATGCGTTTCGGCTTCAAGTAGCAGGAAGCGCCATTGACTGCGGAGGGTCGATCGATCCTGGTGGTGGATTTGGATGAGAGGGCCGACGATAGGGTGCGCGAGCTATATGAGGTGATCGTTTGGCTGTGGGCTAGGCTTTAGGGGAAGAGCTCTGCGCTGAATTGCGTCCAAGAAAGCGCTCGAACCGATCGCATGAGCGAACTTCCTGTTTTGTCTTCCCAGAAGCGCTTGGCTGTGACGTTGCTCGATAGCTATCCGGTGCTCTACGGCCGGGCGCAGTGGAGCCTCTTCGGCCAAGTGCAGGCTGGCGTGCGTGTGAAGAAGCTTAAGCGATCGTTCCTCACGCACTTAGAGCTCACCGCCCGAAAGTTCCATGTCCTCCGGGTCTGCGCTCCAAGAGAAGACCACTTCGATCAGCCAACGGCGGCCCGAGCTCATTGAGGAAGCTAAACGGCGCGATCCACAGATTGGAAAAGGTGATCTGCAAGCTCCAGCAAAAAAGCCGCTATCAAACGTTTTGCACGAGAAAAAAGCGGCCGCTGGCCATCTTGTGGACTACGCTTGATGCGCTCTTGGCCAATCAGAAGTCCCGATTAGATGCGTCTTTGTTTCTTTCCGTTCGCCGCGCCTGTTCGCGTAAGCAGTTTGTTCGAAGAGAACGGCGATTCCGATCATAGCGCTTGGAAGAGGGATTGGCAGGCGCAGCGGAAGAGCTAGTTCTCTGTGCTGGGATGGGAAGAAAAGACCGCCGGCAACCAGTCCGCCAAACTACGGTACCCACGGGCCGCAGCCTATGGGCTGCCACTGCGCTACCGGGGAGATTGGGGGAGCCTAACCCAATACCTGGCTCTTGAGAGCGTGCTGCGCTTGGCCTACGGCCAGGAGGCGATCCTCCAGGCGCTCTTCGCCATCCGGATGATGGTGACAGCGCCGACCGAGAGGGTAAAACTTGCCCGCAAACAGAAGAGATCCGCGGTAAAGCTACCGCTTTGTGCGGGAGAGCAAGCGGTCGCGGCTCTTTCCGAGCGTCGGGGCGCAACCTCTTTCCTTGGGGACACGCCGCCCTACCAAGCGGTCGGCATCGACACGAAACGAGGATCGTCTTGCCTTGGGCGAAACGGATCGCTTTTGACAGTCTCGTCAGAACCCGCCGGATTGGCTTGCAGCTCTATGGTAGAAACAAGGAGAAGGCCAAAGCGATTTTTGCTGATGCCTGCAAAGAGATCGCCCCGGCCTTGCGCCGAATCGGGCGGGCCGCTTGGCATCAAAGAATTGGATCTTCGCAAGCGAAAACCCAAGTTCGAGTCAGTGGATTGTGTTCGGGCTCGCTCTTTTCCTTTGCCTCCCGGCAAGGCGATCGCGATGGCTCACGTCGGCTTTTTCGCTGCCCGAGTCGAGGTGATCGAAGTCGATCCGGCCTACACGTCTGTCATCCGCGCGGTCAACCACGCGCAACTGTCATGGCACAAGTTTTTACCAGGAGGGGGCTTCGGACCTCCTGCCCTCGACCGGGGAGGTTTGGGGCTCTCCGAACGCCCATCCGTGCGAGAGCCAGTCGTGCCCGGGCGAACCCTCTATGGTCGTTTCTCTGGCGGGGGTTCGGGAAGAGAGTCAAAGCGGGGCAAGGAACGCATGCCCGGTCTCGGGGGACAATTTGAGGGCCTCGGGCGCTCCTGTCCCCGAAAACGCGGGACTGGACGCTAGTTACGCTTTGCCTGTAAAACCTCGACACGCGCATCGTCGGCAGCACTGTTTCCGGCCGGCGCCCCGGACGATCTTCCCTGGTAAGGCAAGGGTCGTCTATGCTTTTAGCCACGGTATTAAAACATTGAACACTGTTTTAAGGGTATTAAAAACCTCCCCTGGCCTTTGGATTTCTAGCAGTCGTTTTTTGGTCGGCACCAATGCCGACGGGTTGACCAAGCTCCATCCGGAGCTTTTCTCTTGGGCCAAGAAAGATGCAGAGAAAGTTGGAGTGGCAAAAGAGCCAAGGGATTGGGCAACGAAGTTGAACCGAAGGGAGGATCATTTCCACAACCGGGTTCCGCTGGTCTTTTCCGCGTACCTATTGGAGATTGATGTCCCCCCTCTGTCCAACTTGCCGCTCTTCCCAAAGATGACTCACCAGGGGTTTGATAACGCCTTCTACGGTGCGGGTAGTGAAGGTTTCAAACAACCAGGCAGGAAGTCTTGCTTCCGGTGGCAGAAGCTGGACGCCACGCGATTTCCTTCTCTGCAGCGAGCTTGAGTCTTCTTTGGAAGAAAGGGAGAAAAGAAAGCCCGCCTGATCTCGCGTTGGTTCGAGAAGGTGGCCCTTCCCTTTAGGGAATGCAAAACCCTTTGGAGCTTGAAAACGTGCTAAAGAACCGCTTTGTGGGGGGCAGCTCAGTAGGATGGAAAATCCGACAAGGTAGGTTGGTGCGAGTTTTAAGGAGAGGTTGAGGAGCCTCTGCTGGAGCGTTCCTGCGGGCTTATCTCTGCCTCGCCGAGGAAAAAAGGACGCAAGGGTTTAGCTTCCAAAAGGAGGAACCAAAGAGCCAAGGGAAGGGCT
>NZ_CAJNOB010000022.1 GCF_905250085.1 Candidatus Methylacidithermus pantelleriae | reverse complement strand
GCTGCCGGTCCCGGGGAAGTCGCCGAAGGATCTCCTGGAGCTGGGTCGCAGGGGAACGGGTCACGTACTCAAGCTCCATCCCACTGAACATCTCCAGGTTCCAGCGGCTCTTCATCCCGCCATCGAAAACGAAGACCGCCTCCCGGATCCCTAGCCGGCGTTGGAGAGTCACCAAGAGCCCCGTGAGCGTCGTGCTGTCCGCCCGGTTCCCCCGTAGGACCTCCACATGGATCGGGATCCCCCGAGAGTCGGTCGCCACCGCCAGAAGCACCTGAGGCCGGTCCTGCCGGTGATCCCGGCTGTAGCCGTACTGCGCCAATCCCTCAGGGCCGTCCCCCTCAAAGGAGACGCTCGAAAGCTCGTAGAGCACCAAGCTTGTGCCTTCGGGCTGGGCTTCCCGGTAAAGCTTCTTCCTCGATTCCGCTCCAAACGCCGTTAAGCCCATCCATCGCCCGGGAGAGATCGTCCTCTTCCAGGTCCTTTTCCTCCAACCCGCACACCTTGGCCAGGAGCGTTCCGCGGGCTTGCTCCCGAAGCCCAAGCTTGGAGGAGGGGAAAAGAATCCGGCCGAAGATCATCGCCTTCAAAAGCCGCCGTTTCCGCTCCGAACCCACCCCGGCAAGAACCGAATCAAGTCCCAATCGCTGCCAGGCCGCCTCCAGAACCGCGATTCCTCCGTAATCCAGAGCTTCCTGCCCTTCCAATCCGTCCACAGGCACAAGCTTCTTCCCCTGCAGCAGCAGCTCGGACCGCCTGCTGGACCTCCACCGGCATTCGGGTCAGATTGCACAGGATCCTCGTCTTGACCTGCTTGCCCACCCGATACGACTCCCAGACAAGAAGGGATCGGTAGACTTTGCCCCTCTGACGGGTCCGCACCTCCTGTACGTACATGCCTACAATATGGCAAGAACATAATGCTCATAGACATAAAAGTTATTCACATTGTCTTTGCATGGTACGTCCTACAGGATTTTGCATAAGTCCTTCATACGCCGAAAGAATCCTCAAAATGGTGCGGAAAATCGGCTAGCCTTTGGTAAGCCGGACCGTTTTCCAGGCCATAGGGCAGCTGTCTTGGGAAAGGTGATAAGGTGTTCCCTGCGAACGCCAAGGGGTGGTTTTTGAGACCGAGGACGATGGGAGTTTTTTTACCTTTAAGGCACCGGATTGAAAAAGAAACTGGGCAGGGTCAAACGCTTCAAAAAGAGAGCCTTTTAGCCCCCCTGGGTCTTTTTTTACCAAAGGACGGAATTTACCTACAACCACCCTTTGTTACAAAAGGATAAGGAAAAGAGTGGTTCTAAGGATAAGAGCTTGGCTAAGGGAGACGGCCAAGAATCTTCTCGACCTTTTCCGCCGCGATTCTCGTTAAAAGATGCGCCAAACCTTCCGACGCTCCCGAGGGAAAGGCCATTCCTACAGCGGCTTTTGGGCCAGCTGCTCGAACGAAAAGTTGGAGCTCACGTCCGGTCACGCTGATCTCTTGCACGGTTCCCGCTTCGAAACTCGCACACATCTTCTTCCCGAGTGCTCGCATGGTTGTGACAGCAAGGGACAGTTGATCGGAACGATTCTGAGATCCTGTATACACCACGGTGAGCCCATCCTCAGTGGCAACCGCAGCTCCAACAATTCCCGGCTGCCCGGAGGCAACGCTCGAAAGGATCTGGAAGAGCTCTTGCTCCACATGGCGACCACTGGTTACCTTGCGGTGTTCTTCAACCATGGTCTGCGCCAAAACATCATAGGCTCGGCTCCAGGCTTCCTCTACTTCCGGAGTCCATTCCGCGCCAATCACGGAGCGAAGGGTCCACAAGAGCGTTTTCCCCACAAGCTCGTAGTGCTCCTCTTGAACACCATAGTCCACATGGCGGCGTGCTAACGCTCGAGCGGCTTCTAAGACCGCGGAAGTGTCGGGAAGATTGACCACTACCCAGTTAAGAACGTCCATGAGCTTTCGTCCCTGTTCCTCAATCTCTCTTTTGAAAAGGGATCGGACTTCCGGCCGAACTTCAAAAAGACGCTTGTAGAAAAGCCGACCGGCTTCGTTGGACCGTTCCACTACCTTAATCCAGCTTCGTTGGATGAGTTTGATGTCTTCCGGAACCACTGCCTCACCACTCGGTGTGAATGTAAAAAAATTAATGAACCACCCAAAAGGCTAGGGTACCACCGGCATAGATTGTCAATGGAAAAGAAACTGCCACCTCCTTTCTTCCCTGATCGTTCGGGAGTAAAGGTCTTCTTCTGTTCCCCATTCTCTCTCGTGACCCCCTTTTCCGGAGGGCCCCGAGAGCCTCGTCTTCGCCGGAACTGGACTGGGCTGGCGCTTCGCTTAGCGTGCCTGGGTTAGCGTGAAGAAAAAAAGAAGATTGCTACATTTGCTTCTTGGTCATCACAAGCTAGCACATCCTTTTCCCTTGGATGAAGAACTACCTTCGCGCTATCGGCTACCTGCGGGCCTGTCTCTTCGGCACGGTTGTGGGGAGCGTTTTTCTTTTTCTTTCGCTTGGAACCCAGTTGTTTCGTCCCTGGCCGGTTAAATGGGCGATTGACTGGGTGCTGAAAGATCCGGGCTCGTTTTCACGCATTGTCATCGCGGGCGCCTCTTTTTCCCGCTGGGAGGCAATTGCAGGAGCTAGCCTTCTGCTCGTGACCTCTGCCTTTTTGGGTGCATGGGCCAAGATGATGGCCGATCGCTATTTCCTCCAGAGTGCCCTGCAAGCTTTGGTGCGCCTGAGGATCGAGCTTTTCTCCCGCCTCCAAGAACTTTCCCTCCCCTTCCACCGGAGTCGACCTACGGGCGATTTAATCTATCGGGTTGTCTACGACACCCAAGCCATTCAAACGGTCCTCCAGCGCGGGATCGTGACCGTACTCACGTCGTTCCTGACTCTCGTAGGCGCTCTGGCCCTCCTTTTTCGTTTAAATCAACGATTAGCATGGGTTGCGCTTGGTATCGTCCCTCCCCTAGCCGCCGCGGTGAGGTATTTTGCAGAAAGAATCCGCAGGGAGACGGAGAAATTCCATCGAAGGGAAACCCAACTCCTTTCAGAGACCACGGAAGTTCTCCATGCCCTTCCCGTTGTGCAGGCGTACAACCTCGATCAATATCGGCTAGAGCTTTTTCGACAACACGCCGAGCAAAGCCAAAAAACCCATACCTCCATGCTTCTCACGAGTTCTCTTTCCAACTTGGTGCTTGACGGGATTACCTCTTTCGGGACGGCCCTGCTTTTGTTCCTGGGCGCGCGGGAGGTCCTGGAGCATCGGGTCACAGTCGGCGACCTTTGGGTGTTCCTTAGCTATGTGGGCCTTCTTTATCGGCCTCTGGAGGAGATGGGGTACACGGCCTGGGCCTTGGAAGGAGCAAGCGCGGGTCTAGGCCGGGTATTTGAAGTAATGGATATCCCCGACCCGGTTCCCGATCGAAAAGATGCGCATTGTTTGCCTAGGGTTCTAGGGCGGATCGAGTTTCGTGATGTTACTTTCGCTTATGAGCCCGATTGTCCCGTTTTGAACCACATCCATTTAGAAATCCCCGCAAAAACACGAGTCGGTATTGTGGGACCGTCAGGTGCGGGCAAGACCACCATCTTGGCGCTTATAGCACGCTTTTACGATCCTCAGGAAGGATCCATCCTGCTAGATGGAATCGACCTTCGATCCGTCAAGAAACGATCGCTGCGCAACCAGCTCGCTTTCGTCCTTCAAGAGACAACCCTTTTCACTGGCACGGTCGAAGAAAATATCGCCTGCGGTCACTTAGGAGCTTCCCCGGAAGAAGTGCGTGCTGCGGCCCGGTGGGCGCAGGCTGAGCCCTTTATTCTGCGCCTGCCCTATGGATACCGGACGCAAATAGGGGAGCGAGGCACAGCTCTAAGTGGGGGTGAACGCCAGAGAATCGGACTAGCCCGGGCTTTTTTACGTGACGCTCCGATCCTGCTCCTGGACGAGCCCACAAGCGCCTTGGATCCCCATACGGAAAGAGAGCTTCTGTTGACCTTGCGCCAGTTGCAAAAGGATCGAACCACTGTGCTTGTAACCCACCGGCTCGCTCTGGTCCACGACATGGATTGGATCTATGTGCTCAAAGAAGGGAGAATTGTCGAAGAGGGCCAGGGAGAGGACCTTTTGCGGCGAGGAGGTCTGTACGCAGAATTTTGGAAAAAGGCTATCCAGCGGCAAGAGAGCCTCGGGAATATCGGGAATCAACCCTAGAGCCACCGTCAGAAACGTACAGGCCAAAATTACCGTTTCCTTTGGGGTTGCCGTGCTGGCCTAAGGGCCAATGAGAATGAGGGGAAACGTTTCCCTAAAAAAAACAAAACAAAAAGAGTTATGGGCAGAGAGGGATTCGAACCCCCAACCGAGTGCTTAAAAGGCACCTGCTCTACCGTTGAGCTATCTGCCCTCAAGGTTTATGCTTTTAACTACTAGCACAGTAGGGAAATTGGGCGGGTAAATCAAGGCCTCTAGCTCGAGTCGAAACGGGACGACTTGAAGCCGAAAGCGGCTGGGTCCTCGTGGCCTCAAACCTAAAACGGACGCCGTTATTCTCGTGTGGGCTACCGCCATCCACCGCCCTCGGGCCGGGCCAGCTGCCCTTCCCATAGCTTACCGTCCCCCGTGGGCGAGCGACATGTTCCTCTCTTTGAGGCGCCACCAAACCGGGCTCCTCCCATTGCCCGCTTCTTGAGTGAAGGAGTGAAAACTAAAGGATATTCGGTGATGTTTTAGGATTGGTCTCTCTCTGGTAGAGGTTCTCTTGGGCTACCGCACGCTTTTCCCCTACCCTCTCTTCCCGTTCCGTACCTCTTTTGGGCGATTGGGAGCCCCCTTCCTCCACCGCGTCCTCCGCTACCGCGAAAACCTTCTCCCTCTCAAAAAAGGAAGTTGCCAAGCCTATCTTCTCTTGATCCTCTCAATCACTGCCTCTTTTACTGGCCCAATTCCTTTGTCATTCTTTTCCAAGCTTACCCATGATCATAAGCCCACGGGAAAACTCGCCTCCCCACAAACCGGAGGCGTTACGTGGGGTAGTTTTTCCCAGATCTTCCTCTCTTCTGCAGCACCATTGCGTAAAATAGAGAAAATACACAGAGCTCTTTCCGAAATTTGCTCCTTACCGAATAAGAACACCGGGATGACCCGTGTGTTTACTCGACTGCCTTCCAAGAATGAGCGCCCACATCCCCTCCCCGGGCCTTTCCCACCTGGGGGCTCTCCCGGCGACGGCGAAGACCAAGCCTTGGACCTAATCCGATCGCACACCCGATCGCAGGTTAACCTTCCCGTAAATCCGCCAGCCGTTGCAAACCCCCTTGCTTTTCGGAGTCCTCCTTTTCCGGACAAGCTTCCAGTCCATGCCCGAAACAATACTCCCATGGTCGTTTCCATCCCGTTTTGGAACGTCCAACACATTCCCCCGTTTCACTTTCGGGCAAAAATTCGTAGGAAAGGATCCTCCAATGAGCGGCTCCCGGTCGATCCGATCCCCTCCTCCCGTCATACTTTGACGCCAAGGGGCCATAAGTCGATTCGCTTGAGCGCCGCGGTAGTTAGGGTAAACCTAGATCCCGCTCCCGTCTCTTACTGCAATCGACGGCCGCCCATCCCCGCATGGGTCCATCGCCGTAAGGACATCGTTTGGTTCGCTTTTCTTTGGCCGTGCCCCAAAAAGAAACGCCAAAGGGGCAAGCCAATTTTTGGAGATACCTTGTTTCTTCCAATGGGAGCGAGTGCTCATCCAACATTTGCTTCAAGGTCCAAAGAGCCCTACAATACAACAAGCTTTTTCTGGAGCGATGAGGAACCATCACGTCACGCTGGCAGACTGCCAAAGTCAAACCGATTTCCGGAGAATTCCGATTGACCGGGTAGGGGTCAAGGGATTGCGGTATCCCATCGAAGTTCGGGACCGAAGATTTGCGTCCCAGCATACGGTTGCCACGGTTTGTATGACGGTGGATTTGCCCCATCACTATAAAGGGACGCACATGAGTCGGTTTCTTGAGATTTTGAATGCCCATGGCCGGCTCATTCATGTGACCAATATCACGCCCATTTTACGGCAGCTTCAGGAAAGGTTGCACGCACAAGTGGCTCATATCTCATTAGAATTTCCCTATTTTGTCGAAAAAAAGGCTCCCGTAACCGGGGCAAAGGGCCTTGTAGACTACACGGTTCGGTTTGAGGCTTCAGCGCACGGGCTTGATGTTGACTTGGTAATGATGGTGACAGTACCAGTAACCACACTTTGCCCCTGCTCGAAAGCCATTAGTGACCGGGGCGCACACAATCAGAGAGGTTATGTGACGGTGGCTACGCGTTTTGTGGAGACCGTGTGGATTGAGGAGATCATTGAGATTGTGGAAGCAAGCGCGTCATCTCAAGTATATTCGCTCTTGAAACGGCCGGACGAGAAATACGTAACGGAGCATGCCTACGACCACCCGGTGTTTGTTGAAGATATGGTGCGTAATGTCGCTGTGAGATTGAATCAACACCCACGGGTTACATGGTACCGAGTAGAAGCCGAGAATATGGAAAGTATTCACAATCACGCAGCGTATGCGTGCGTGGAAAAAGCGTTGCCCGGGAGATACGCGAATCGGTTCTAGGGACAAGGAATGGTGGACCGGGATGGGCTTGAAAGGTGCAGTCCTTCAAGGTGCCCCTAAAGGTAGGGGGCTGGATCGGCAACCGGGTCGATGGGAACGATCGGTTCGGCCCTGGCTAAGGGGTTATCATCCAACCAGGGGATGGAACCTGTATGGGCAAAGGTTCTTTGGTTATTTTTCAGCACATTGCTTGTGAAGGGCCGGGAAGGTTTCTGGACTATGCGATCCGCTGGGGTGTTCCCGTCCGGCAGGTAGCCGTAGACCAAGGGGAACCCTTGCCCCACCTCTGGCAGGTGGGAGCCGTTCTGGTTTTAGGGGGACCCATGAATGTGGATGAGGAAGCGCGGTATCCTTGGCTGCGAGAGGAGACCGTTTGGCTAAAAAAGGCGATCGCGTTGGGAATTCCGGTTTTGGGGGTTTGTTTAGGGGGACAGCTTTTGGCGAAAGCCGCGGGTGGCCGCGTAACACGAAGTGTTGCGAAGGAGATAGGTCTTTTTGAGGTGGAGCTTACCCCAGCGGGAAGGGAGGACCCGCTTTTTTCAGGGTTCCCGCAGCGCTTCCCGGTTTTCCAATGGCATGGGGACACGTTTAGCGATCTTGGCCCTGGCATTCTTTTGGCCAGGGGGGCACCCTGCGAACACCAGGCGTTTCGGGTAGGGACTCTGGCTTACGGTGTGCAGTTCCACTTGGAGGTTACCTGTTCCATGATCCGAGAATGGATCAAGGAGTACTCGGAAGAGGTTCACAAGGAAGGACTCGAAACGGAAAAACTCGTGGGAGAGTTTGTTTCTCGAGAATCGCTCCTAGACGCTTTGGCCGGACTTTTGTGGTACAACTTCTTATCAGTCGCCGGAATGTTGGAAAAGGACAAACGAGGAGGATCAAAAGAGAAGGTAGACTTGTGAGGCCAAACCATTATCCTATCGGAAGGTGAGTCGTATGGGAGGACAGCGACGGAGGGAAGCGGAATCGAGGTGCGGGTGTTCCTTGGGGTGCCGCGCCCCACGAGACACCCTCAGGCAAGGCAACCGTATTGGTTTGGCTTGCCTCCCCGCAGGTCGGGGAATCCGCTAGGTAGCGGCTGGGTATCTCTCGAGAAAGGTTAGTCAATAAGTTGCAAAAGGGGACAAGGTTCCCAGAAAATTTGTGAAAACATCCCAGAAAGAGTTTTGACCGTACAAACCAGGAGCTTAAGGGAGGAGGGCACAGCGATGACAGCGCGAAGAGACCCAAAAGACAAGACTCCAGGGGCAACCCAACCGTCGGTCGAGTCCTTCCTAGAGTATTTTCCGGGATCCCGCAAGGTGTATGTGTCCGGCGTTTTGCACCCCGACGTACGCGTCCCTTTTCGGGAAGTGGAACTTTCGGCCACCCGCGATCGTCGTGGGACGCAGACACCCAATGAGCCAGTTCGCCTCTATGACACCGCGGGCCCCTACACAGACCCATCTCAGAAGGTAGATCCGGAAAAGGGGATCCCGCCTCTTCGCCTCCGCTGGATCGAGGCGCGAGGGGATACGGAGAGAGTTCCAGGGCGACCGGTTAGCCCGCTGGACAACGGGTATTACGATCAGAAAGAAATGGAACAGGCCCGGGCAAACCGGGAGGTGCCCAGCGTTCATCGGCAGCATCCGGTTCGGCGGGCAAAGTCGGGACGAAGAGTTACTCAGCTCCATTACGCGCGTCGGGGGATCATTACCCCTGAGATGGAATTTGCCGCCATTCGGGAAAATCTAGGTTTGGCCGGTCAACCCCAAGAGGAACTGGCACGAGACTCTCTTTGGTTTCAGCACCCAGGGCAGGCTTGGGGTGCTGCCATTCCTCGGGAAATTACTCCGGAATTTGTAAGGCAGGAAATTGCCCGGGGTCGCGCCATTCTCCCCTGCAATATCAACCACCCGGAATCCGAACCCATGCTGATTGGGAGAAACTTCCGAGTGAAGGTCAACGCGAACATCGGCAACTCCGCCGTGGCTTCCTCCATTCGGGAAGAAGTCGAAAAAATGATTTGGGCCGTTGTATGGGGTGCGGACACGGTCATGGATCTTTCTACAGGGAAGGATATCCACCAGATCCGCGAATGGATCCTTCGGAACTGTCCGGTCCCCGTAGGAACGGTGCCCATTTACCAGGCGGTCGAAAAGGTGGGAGGAAAACCGGAGGAACTGACGTGGGAGCTTTACCGAGACACCTTAATTGAACAGGCCGAGCAAGGAGTCGATTACTTTACCATCCATGCCGGGGTGCGGCTGGCTTTTCTTCCATGGACCGTCGGGCGGCGATGCGGCATTGTCAGCCGCGGGGGTTCCATTATGGCCAAGTGGTGCTTGGCTCATCATCAAGAAAACTTTCTCTACAAGCATTTTCACGAGATCTGTGAGATCCTTTCTCAGTACGACGTAGCGATTTCCCTTGGGGACGGTTTGCGCCCTGGATCCATAGCGGACGCCAACGACCGGGCCCAGCTTGCGGAGCTACAAACGCTTGGAGAGCTCACGAAAATTGCCTGGGACCACGATGTGCAAGTGATGATTGAGGGACCCGGTCATATTCCCATGCACTTGATCCGGGAGAACATGGAGCTGGAGCTGCGGGATTGTCACGAAGCTCCATTCTATACTTTAGGTCCGCTGGTTACCGATATTGCTCCAGGGTATGATCACATTGCCAGTGCCATTGGAGCAGCATTGATCGCGTGGCACGGGTGCGCCATGCTTTGCTACGTTACCCCCAAGGAGCATCTGGGTCTGCCGAACAAGGAGGATGTCAAAAATGGCGTGATTGCCTATCGGATTGCGGCCCATGCAGCCGACTTGGCGAAGGGGTTCCCGAAGACTCAAATGTGGGACAACGCACTGAGTAAAGCCCGGTTTGAGTTCCGCTGGGAGGATCAATTTCGTCTGAGCGTGGATCCCCTATTAGCGCGCAGTTACCACGACGAGTCCCTGCCCCAGGAAGCCGCCAAGGTGGCACACTTTTGCTCGATGTGTGGCCCACAGTTCTGTGCGATGCGGATCACCGAGGAAGTTCGCGAGGAGGCAGCCAAGCAAGGTAGGCAAGTGGCCGAGATCGTGGTCCAGGGCTTGGCCCAAAAAGCGAAGGAGTTTCGAGAATCCGGGGGCGAAATCTATCAATGACGGCAATGCCGGCAGATTAGCTGGCTTGAAAGCCCGACGGCCTAGGGTAAATTTTCTCATTAGCAACAACAACATCGCACGGAAAAAATCTTATCGCCATGGATGACGAGCCATCGGATGGCGGGACTTTGTCCTATTCCCTAGAGAACGCAGTTTGGCTGGAAGAATTTTACCGCCGGTGGAAGGAAGACCCGGAATCGGTTGATCCTTCGTGGCGGTCGTTTTTCCAGGGATTTGAACTCGGGCGAACGGCTGGTGAGGATCAACAAAAGTCGGATCGGGAGTACTTGCGGAAACAAGCGGGGGTCTATGACCTGATTTACGCTTACCGCACCCTTGGGCACTACGTTGCCAAGCTAGATCCGCTTGGATTTAATCGCGGTTACCTTCCCGAGCTTAACCTCGAAGAGTTTGGTCTTTCGGAAAAAGACCTAGACAAGGTGTTTGATTCCGGATCTCTGGCCGGCGGGGGAGACAGAACGTTGCGAGAAATCCTCCGGATTCTGGAGGAGACCTACTGTGGAACGGTCGCTGTTGAGTACATGCACATGCAGGCATTCGGGGAGCGACAATGGATCGCTCGCCACCTAGAGGGGCGTTTGTGGGACGAGTCCGTCGATCCCAAGGAAAAGCGAAGAATCCTCTGGGACTTAATTGCAGCAGAGGAATTTGAGCGTTTTCTTCACACCCATTTCGTCGGTCAAAAGCGTTTTTCGTTGGAAGGGGGCGAAACACTGGTCGCCATGCTCAATGCAGTCATTGAGGCGAGTCCCGGTCTTGGCATTCAAGAGATTGTGATGGGCATGGCTCATCGAGGCCGTCTCAATGTGGTCGCCAATGTTCTGGGAGTCGACTATATGATCCTTTTTGAAGAATTTAACGAAAACTACCTTCCGGAAGGGGTGCTGGGTGATGGAGACATCCGCTATCACTTGGGGTACGACGTGCGCAAGCCGACGTCCGGGGGTCAGCTAGTCGGGATTCATTTGACGCCCAATCCAAGTCACTTGGAAGCGGTGTGTCCCGTGACCGAAGGGAAGGCTCGCGCCTGGCAGAGACGTTTGGCAGACCTCGTGGAACGGCGCAGCGTCCTGCCCTTATTGATTCATGGGGACGCAGCCTTTATGGGGCAAGGAATCGTCCAGGAAACGCTCAATCTTTCCCGTTTGGAAGGGTATCGGACTGGTGGGACTCTTCACATCATTGTAAACAACCAAATTGGCTTTACGACTCCACCTCAGGAAAGTCGCTCGACGTATCATTGCACGGCCGTTGCCCGCATGCTGGGGATCCCCATTTTCCATGTCAACGGGGATGATCCAGTAGCTGCTGTCTATGTGACGCGGCTGGCTCTTTTGTACCGACAGACTTTTAGTAGGGACGTTGTGATCGACCTTTTCTGCTACCGTCGGCATGGGCACAGCGAGGGAGATGAGCCCACCTATACCCAGCCGACGCTCTACGCAGTCATGGCAGAACATCCACCGGTTGCGCGCCTTTTCGAGGAAAAACTCCTTCAGGACGGGGTGGTTGCACCGGAGGAAGTGGCCCAGTTTCGAAAACGCTTTCAAGAGAAGTTGGGCAAGGAACTCGCGGAAGCAAAGCGGAAGCAACCTCGAGCAGAACTTCGTCCCCCATTGCGATGTCCGGAGCTTTTGGAACCCGTCGACACCCGTGTCCCGCTGGAAACCCTTCAACGCATCGGCTTTGCCGTTACGGAAGTCCCTGCTGGGTGGAAGTTTAACCCCAAGATTCTTCATCTGCTCTCCCTCCGGAGGGAAATGGCTGAAGGCCGGATCCCAGTGGATTGGGCATTTGCCGAAACCCTGGCCTTTGGCAGTCTTCTTCTCGAGGGGATTCCCGTTCGCCTTTCCGGCCAAGACTCGCGCCGGGGAACGTTTAGCCAGCGTCATGCTGTCCTTTACGACACCGAAACAGGGCGACCTTACGTGCCGCTCAATAATGTGAGCCCCGAGCAGGCAACCTTTTGCGTCTACAATAGCCCCCTTTCCGAAGCCGGGGTGCTGGGCTTTGACTTCGGTTACTCCCTCGATTACCCTGAGATGCTGGTTCTATGGGAGGCGCAGTTTGGCGACTTTGTCAACGGCGCCCAAGTGATTGTCGATCAATATATTGCAAGCTCGGAGTCCAAGTGGGGGATCTCCTCCGGTATCGTTCTTTTGCTTCCTCACGGTTATGAGGGCCAAGGACCCGAGCACTCGAGTGCTCGGCCCGAGCGCTTCCTGCAACTCTGTGCCGAAGACAATCTGATTGTCGCGCAGCCCACCACTCCAGCCAATTTTTACCATCTTTTGCGAAGACAAGCCCTTAGAAAAAAGCCAAGAAAGCCCCTGATTTGCCTTACTCCCAAAAGCCTTCTTCGCGATCCTCGCTGCACTTCCCCCATCGAAGAGCTGGCAGGGGATTCTTTCCAAGAGATCCTTCCGGACCCTAGGGTGCCCAGTGGAGCCAAAACCGTGATTGTGTGCACGGGCAAGGTATACTACGATCTAGCTTCCTTTCGGGAAAAGCATGGTATTGGCAATGAAATTGCACTGGTCCGGGTCGAGCAGCTCTATCCGCTACATGAAGAAAAAGTTCTTGGTGTCTTCCGCAGGCACTCTGCCAAGCGAATTATCTGGTGCCAAGAGGAACCTCGCAATATGGGTGCATGGACCTATATGGAAGGCCGGTTGCGTCGGCTTCTCGGGCAAGAGATCCTCTATGTAGGGAGGGAAGAGTCGGCCAGTCCGGCCACCGGCAGTCTCGGTGTCCACCGGCTCGAGCAAGAGGATCTGGTTCGACGCGCCCTGAGTTTTTCGGACGAATGATATGCCGGGTGACGTGCGTGTTCCATCCGTGGGTGAATCCGTTACCTACGGAGTTTTGCAGAGATGGTTAAAGAAAAGGGGTGACTTGGTAGAAGTAGGTGAGCCTCTTTTCGAACTGGAGACCGACAAAGTCACCACGGAGGTTTATGCGGAAGAACGCGGCCGTTTGATTCCGCTTATCGCTGAAGGTTCTCGGGTGGAGCCGGGGCAGGTAGTTGCAAGAATTGAAGAGTGGGTCCCCGAAGAGGAGGAAGGAGGCCCGCCAAGCCCTCCCCTGTCCGAAGTGGGGCCGGAGGAAGAGAAAAAACTAGAAAGCCCTGCTGCCCGGGAGCCCACGGCGGCTCCGGTCTCTCCTCCCAGTTCTCCAGAGGTCCAGGCCCAGCTTTCGTTTGAACCGAAACCGGCTCACCGGCCAAGAGTGACGCGCCGGAAAATGAGTCCGCTTCGCCTCAAACTGGCCGAACGGCTGGTGCGAACTCAGGCGGAGACCGCTCAGTTAACGACGTTTGCCGAGGCGGACATGAGCTCCATCCAGGCTGTACGGAACCGCTACCGGGACCAGTTTCTCGAGCGATATGGCGTAAAATTGGGACTGGTACCCTTTTTCGTGCGTGCCGTTGTTCGGGCTCTGCAAGCGATACCCCAGCTCAACAGTTATATCGAGGGAGAAGAGATTGTCCAAAATCACTATTATGATATTGGCGTTGCGGTTTCGACGGATCGCGGGCTAGTCGTTCCCGTTATCCGGGATGCGGATCAATTGTCACTCGCCGAATTGGCACGGGAGATCCACCGGTTCGCCGAGAAAGCTCGAACGGGCAAGCTGTCACTAGAAGACCTTGAGGGGGGTGTATTTACGGTCACCAACGGAGGAGTTTTTGGCTCCCTGCTTTCTACGCCGCTTCTCAACCCTCCTCAGTCCGGCATCTTGGGGATGCACGCGATCATCGAGCGACCGGTGGCTATCGAAGGCCGGGTTGAGATCCGACCCATGATGTATTTGGCCTTAACCTATGACCATAGAGTCGTGGACGGCCGGGAGGCCATTGGTTTTTTAAAGCTCGTCAAGGAGTTTGTCGAAAACCCGGCGGTAGACCTTCTGGGTTTGTAAGGGGTTGGCGCTTCTGGACCAAGCGGGAAGAGATTCTCCTGGGGATCCCCTTTTCATGGCGCACCGAGTGGGAAGACAGGGTTCGAGTGAGGGAAAAATCCACCTTTTTGGGTCGGCAAGAGAAGAATGGTCACGTATCCTGCATGAGGATTTCTTATAGTCAATAGGATACGTTTCCAATCTCGTCCGTCTGAGGAATGACTTCCCTAGAGCGTGCGAATGGCCTCTACCAGAGCACCGGAGATACGTTTTGCGGCTTTGATCCGTCCGTTCATGATCCATTTTATCTTTCAACGTTGTCTGAATGTAAGAGTAGCCGAACGAGTCTTTGCCCAACGTCATTGCTGGCTTTTTGTCCTCGCTTTCCTTGTCTTACGGGCTGGGTGTACGAATCCATTCGTCACGGCTGGAACGCTCGCGAAAAACCATCCCGCGCCGAAGTCGTCCTAGCCCGAACGATACGTTGGGTGTTTATTCCCAAGGAAGCGAAAAAAAATCCCTTTGCTCCTAGTCCGGAACTTCGAAAGAAGCTCAACGTCATTTCGCCGGCCACTGCGCTCTGTGTCACGCCAATGACGGGAGCGGAGACACAAATCTTCGCTCCCCCAGAAGTCCAGAGGGAGCCCGATGGAAAGCGCTTATTACATCATCCATAATGGGCTTCGCTTGACCAGGATGCCGCCCTGGAGTGAACCCAATGAAGATCCTGAGAGCTGGAAATGAGTCCTCTTTATCCGTCACCTGCCACACCTAACGGAACAAAAGAAAAAGGAGATGGAAAAATGCAATCCCAAAAAATCCTCAAGAACGTGCGGAGGAAAGAGGAGGAAGAAGGATTCCTGCAAGCCCAATAGCCGACTAACAAAAACTAGAGAAAAGAGGGCAATACAACCAAAAGTTCCCTGTTGCAAAAGCTCCTTCTTTTTCTGTGGTTAGCCAGTAGCGTAGGGACCGCCTATACTCGTGGCGATTTGGAGCATATCCTGGGACTGGTCAAAGAGGTTCATCCTGGAACAATCCTTCTGCACGACAGCACCAATTCCCACGGTAAGCCTTCCTGACAAGGTCCCTATCCTTCAAGACGGTCATTCCATTTCGTGGAAGGATCTTAAACCAGGGCAAAGGGTGGTGATTCACGCAAAGAAAAGTGCTGTTGCCACTTTAAGCTCATGAAGTGAAAGACGGGAAAACCCCGTAGGTCAGGCGGTCAGTGCTAGAGTGCTCGGCAGCTGCCTTTCCGGCAATGCCTCCTCGGGAAGAACCTCACAGGTCTAAAGGGGGACGACCAAAAGCAAGCGTTCCTGTCGGCCTCCATTCCAGATGAACTGGCTTTCGTTTTCCAAAGCCTCTCGGGCTTCCCTAACAAGCCACGCCTGTTGCTTGCGTCCTCAAAGCTTGCACGTGGCTATTGGCCAGTAGCCCGGGGTTATGTACCCGCCTGTAGCGGACGACCGGTATCTTTTAGATGCCGTAGGTGCTATTCTTTCCATACTCCGGCCCGGCATAAGGACTAGGACGGCATCTTCACAATACGTCACTACACAAAGCCGATCAAAGAAGAGGCGCCACCTAACCACCGTGAACGAGTGCTCATACACCAAACCCGAGTCTTATTCCTTGCTTGATCGTGCGCATCGCAAGTTCCGCTCCGGTCTTTCCCCAGCGAAAGCCCCAAGTCTCTCAGACAGCTAGCCGTTAGAAATCGCAAACCTTCCAAAGCGGAGGTGCGTGATCCCCATTCAAGCAAGACAAGCTTTCCCGAACGCAAGCAGTCCAGAGGTACCAGAAGCTTTTCGGCCCTCGACCGAGACTTGCAGAAGCCCAGTACTGCGCTGGAGCTCCACTAGATCTTCTAGGTCCCATCGCGGAGGCCGCCTCGCGCACGTCTCGCGCCGAGGCCGCCAGTCATGAGTACAAAAGAGGCAACATTTCTCCTTTCCACTGTATTCGGCCCGGCTGAGGCTACCTAGGTTGACACGCGTCCGCAGAAAGGATAAACCGGAGGGGCGTGCTGGGATCAATGGTTCCCAGCGGTCACACCCCTGCGTTGTTCTTGCCCGGAGGCGAACTACGCCATCCCGTTCTCCTTCGAGCGAAGGCGGAAAGTGCGCAGAAACAGAAACGAACATGACCTTTTTTCTTGTACAGAATGGAACCCATTTTCTAAAGCGCACAAAAAAGTGCCTTCACAAGGCGTAGTGACTTTTTGCAGTGTCATTCTTTAACTCTGAAGTAGTCGCCCAATTGACCCTTTACAAGACACCGACTAACACCTTTTGTTCAACCTTTCGGAGAGTTCTATTGTCACGCCTTCCGGTCCCTCAATGAAGATAAGCTTCCTCTCCTGATAGCGCAGCAGAGCATTCTTCGGGAAAAAACCGGCCTCCTTGAGTCGCGCTACTTCCTTTTCAATGTCATCAACCTCGAAGCAGACATGGTTAAAGCCCAGCCGAACGAGGGTGCGAACCCACGGGTCGGGTAACGCCTCCGGAACGCGAAAATGCAAAAGCTGGACCTCGATGTTGGGATCTCTCCCGGAAAGCGCCAGGGAAATATGGTCGGCTTCGAAAGCAGGTAAACCCATGTACGAGGCATAGGGTTCCCCAGAAATCGCCATTCGGCCAACTTCTTGAAAGCCAAGGGCCTCAAAAAATGCCTTAGCTCGAGTAACGTCTTGAACTACGAGTGTCACATGATCAAAGTTCCGGACCATTTTTTTCTCCTTTCACGCACCCAAAATCCTTCTTCAGGCCACAGCGTCACATTAGGGTCAAAAACGGGACGTTAAAAGCCTTTTGATCCATCGTTTCTCCCCGCAACCTTAGCGCCTGGCATGTTCCTCAAGTCCAAAAGTTCGCCCAGGCCATTGGGACCAAAAGTTTTCCACGAGCTTCCCCGAAACCGGATTACGTAGCCCCTGTTTCGTAAAAATCGGTGATTCTGACCACATCTGCCGATCTAAAAAACCAAACTGAAAAAAAGAGTGACATCTTGTGAATAACTTTTTTCGTGCAATGTACAAAACGCACCCTTTCTATAGACGACAACAGCTCTTGTTAGTTCATGTTGCCCCGCATTTTGCCGCTCCGCTCAACGAAAAGGGATGGCGGTAGAGTTTGACTGGGAAAAGAAAACCCCGAGGGTGACCATCGGGAACCACCGGGTCGGTGACATGCCCTCTGCGCTAAGGATTCCATCCGATGAACCTTGGTTAAGCCAACCAATGCAAACTGGGCCATAGACCCCCAACTGGGATTTCAGGCCTTGCGCATCCACAACGAACTATGCCCCTTCCCTCCCTCACCTCTTGACCGAGCTCTTTCGGTACCATGCACCTGCCCGCCTTTCAGCTGGTTCTGCTCCTGCCCCTGGCCGGCCACCCATTGGTCGACTCGAAACTAACCTTGAGCTGCTAGTTAGAGAGGCCTCCTGCGCTCCCTGCGTCTTCCTTCCCACGCACGCCCACGCCGAGTCGTTTCAGAGCTTTTCCAGTGCGCGGCATTGTCAGTTTCGA
>NZ_CAJNOB010000021.1 GCF_905250085.1 Candidatus Methylacidithermus pantelleriae | reverse complement strand
CCGTTACTGGAACGCTTCGGGGGTTGGCGGCCTCTCTCCCCAGCGTCTTCCGAGTGGGATCTTCTTTTGCGGGCGACAGAGGGGATTTCTGCCGAGAAGGTGAGGCATATTCCCGCTATTCTTTATCACCGAGCCGGTGCGGGAGAGTCGATAGAAATTTCCGACCCCATCCGATCACAAGAGCAAAGGGAAATCCTCTCCCAAGCACTTTACCGGAGAAAGATCTCTGCGCGCCTGCACGAGAAAAGACCTGGGCTTTTTCAAGTTCATGTCCGGCCAGAGCTTCCCCTGCCTCCGGTGGGGGTCATCATCCCCACGCGGGATCGCAAGGATCTTCTGGAGCAATGCCTGGAAGGGCTTTGGGTCAAAACGGATTATCCGGGGCTTACCGTGCTCGTGATTGACAATGGGTCAAAGGATCCGGAAACCCTTCGGTTTCTTTCGCTCCTGCGGGCAAAACAAAGGATTTTTGTTTTGAGGAAAGACGAGCCGTTTCACTATTCTCGCCTTTGTAACGCGGGGGCTGCATGGCTTCCGCACCCAATACTCCTTTTCTGTAATAATGATGTCGTACCCCGGGAGCCGGGCTGGCTTCGGGAGCTCGTTGGCCATGCGGTTCGTCCAGAAGTGGGGGTGGTAGGACCGAAGCTCCTCTATCCGAACGGAACGGTTCAGCATGCGGGGTTTATTCTGTCTCCGGAAGGGGGTTTCCATCTATTTCGCCATTTGGACGCTAGCGAGCCCGGCTACATGGGGAGGGCATTTCTATGGCAATCGTTCTCGGCGTTAACGGGAGCCTGCTGGGTGGTCCGGAGATCTCTTTACTGGAAATTGGGGGGAATGGACGAGGAACATTTTCCGGTTACCTGCGGGGACATTGACTTCTGTCTCCGTGCGCTGGTGGCAGGGTATCGCAATGTTTGGGTCCCCACGGCGGTTTTGGAGCATCCGGAGCTTTCCAGCCGGGGGCCGGATGACACTCCAGAACGCCGGTACCGGCGCTTTTGTGAAGTGAAAGCTCTTGAGGAACGGTGGGGCCATCTTTTAGCCGAGGACCCTGCTTTCCATCCTCATCTGGCCACCGACTGCGAGATTCCGGCCTTGGCTTTTCCCCCAAAGAAATTGCCTCCGTGGATAGCGGCCGAGGAGCGTACCCAGGCGTTAAGCCAGGTGGGTTCTAAGGCCTTACGAAAAAGCAAAGGGCCTGTCCAGCCCAGTAGCTTGGGCGGGCAAGAAGAGGATCTCCCAAAAAAGGGGAGGCGCCAGGCTTTTCAAGATAGGAAAGGAAGTTGGCTCGTTTCTCATAAAGAAGCCTCTTTGGCTGTAAAGCCGGAAACTCCATTCTTCCAGAAACAAGACTTTTCCTACTTACCATCCCTTGACGTCATCTACTTTCACGATCACCTGCAGAGAGAGCTCCTGCGTTCCCAGGCCCAAGTTCTTGTAGGACGTCCGACTGCAAGCCCCTGGGATCCAAGAGTCTTTTTCCCCCAGGATCATCTTGACCTGCCTCTTTGTATTACCTTCGGGAGGAAAGGGAACTGGAGGGAATTCGCTTCCTGGGGATGGAAAGAACCGCAGGGTGAAGACTTTTGCGGTACTTTTACGGTGGCTCAACTTCTTCTGCCACTCCCTAGCCCGTGCCCTAACCTGAGGCTCTTCGCTAGATTGGAGCTCCAAGACAAGGATGGGTCCTTTGCGATGCCGCTCCAGGTGATGGCAAATGGAAAGATCGTTGCGCTCTGGTGGCTACGGGACCCCCAGGTATTCTCTTGTGTCCTTCGTTCGTGCTGGCTTGCGGGTTCGCATTGGATGAGATTGGTCCTTGCGTTTTCGGATGTTCCCCGTACTGGGCACTCCCATGGGATCTCGGAACCGCGGGCCAACTGCTATTCCTTGGAGTTACGGGAGGAAAAAAACTCCTTGTATCTTTTTTTGGAAGCGGATGTCAAGCAAGAGTTCGGCGTGCTTTAGCCGTCGTGCGTAACCCCAAGAACGATTGTATCGAACGGCTGGAAAGGCGGGGACAAAGGTAGTCGTTGCCATGAAAAGTGGCGAGGATCGAGGGCAGCCGTAGAAAATAGGCAGGCAAAAGAAAAAGCGGTTCCTGTGAAGGGTTGGGGGGCGAGGCGGGCTAAGGGAAGGAAGAGGGGTTGTCGGGAGGAAATGTTAGCTGCCTGGACCCTGGGGGTTGGTCTTGGCCGGTTCCCAACATTTCGCGGGGCCATGGGAAAAACCAGGGGGAAAACGAGACCCCAGAGCTTAGCTTGCGTATTTCCTTTGTTTCGGAGAATAGGAAGAATGGCCAAAGAGCATTGGAGAAATCACCGTTTCAAGAAAGTTTATCGATTACGACCCGTTTTACGGTAAAAGGGTTCTTATCATGAGGGTTGTCGTTGCCGCAGTACAGGTTCCTTTCATCCAAGGAGGTGCAGAAGCTCATGCTCTTGGTCTTTGCCAGGCCTTAACTCAAGCAGGCCATGAAGTGGAGATGGTCCGCATTCCCTTTAAGTGGTATCCGCCCGAACGGATTTTGGAGCATGCGCTGGCGTGCCGGCTTTTAGATCTTTCGGAAAGTAACGGTGTGCGAATCGATCGTTTGATTGCCCTTAAGTTTCCAGCCTATCTCTTACCGCACCCGAATAAAATTATTTGGCTCCTTCACCAACACAGAAGTGCGTATGAGCTATGGGATGCCCCTTGGGGAAGCGACTTAATGAATCGGCCTTGTGGGCTGAGTGTCCGGCAGGCGATTTGGGAGGCGGATCGAGCAGGGCTCCGCGAAGCGCAGTCAATCTATGCCAACTCGAGCCGGGTGGCGGAACGGTTGTGGCACTACTGTCGCATCCCTGCGCGGGTCCTCTATCATCCTCCGCCCGAGGCTGAAACGTTCTACTGGCAACAACCCGAGCCCTTCTTTTTCTATCCAAGCCGGTTAACTCCGATCAAGCGGCAGGAACTGGTGGTAGAAGCCCTCTCCTTTTGCCGGCACCCCGTTCGGGTTGTCTTTTGCGGTGCGCCGGATAATCCGGCTTACGAGAAGGAGCTTGAGCAAAAGGTTCTCTCCCTGCGAATGAGCGATCGCGCGCACTTTCTTGGGAGAGTTACGGAGGAAAAAAAGCGGCAGTTGTATGCCTCTTGCCTCGGCGTGATTTTCCCTCCCTTCGATGAAGATTACGGCTATGTGACGCTGGAGGCCATGCTAAGTTCAAAACCCGTGATCACATGCCGGGATTCGGGGGGGCCGCTTGAACTGGTTCGTGATGGGGAAACGGGGTTTGTCGTAGAACCCACTCCCGAGGGTTTGGCCGTAGCCATGGACCGATTGTGGGAAGATCCTGCACTTGCCTGTAAACTGGGGCGAGCTGGGCGGCAGTTTTACGACACGCTCGATATCAGCTGGGAAAAGGTCGTGGCAGAACTCACCCAACCATGAGAGTCCACTGGTTTTCTCCCCTGCCCCCGGAAAAGTCAGGAATTGCTCTGGATTATGTTCCCAGCTTGGTAGAACCTCTCTCCCACTTGGCTGAGCTTTGCCTGTGGCACCCCACAGGGACCACCTCCCAACCGCTACCTCGAGGGGTTCGGTTAGAGCGATGGACGGGTAAAGAATGGAGAACGTTGCACCAGGCAGATGCGGTTGTCTTTTGCCTCGGGAACGATGCGCGGTTTCATCATTGGATTTGGGAGGTTCTTGGGCAAACGACGGGCTTGGTCATCCTGCACGATTGTTGTCTCTTTGATCTTTTCTGGGGGTACTTCCATAGAAAGGGAGACTTTGGGGGGTTTGCTTTGGCTTTATCGCGATACTATGGCCTTAAGGATGCTACAACTCTTAGTTCCCTGTGGAAGGGGGCTAATCGGGAGCAAGCTCGCCGGTACTCTTTTACGGAACTGGTCTTGGAAAAGGCGCACGGGGCGATCGTTCATACTCAAGAGGCGTGGCAGGAAGTTTGCGAGCGTGGTCTCTGCCCTGTCTGGAACCTCCCGCTTCCCTATCGATCCCGAAGGAGTAAAGGGAAGGAGATCAGACAAAGGAGACGTCCCGCGCTCCCCCTGCGCCTTATTTCCTTTGGGCTGTGGGGTCCCCATCGCCGGTTATTGCCTTTTTTAGAGGCCTTGGCCAGCTTTCCGGATCGGCATTGTTTCCGTTACGACGTTCTAGGCCCGATCCCTCCTGATTGGAATCTTGAAAAGAGGGTGGAGGAACTAGGTCTTACCGACGTTGTTTCGATCTATGGCTGGGTAGCCGAAGACACCCTAGATGCTCTTTTATCGAAAGCGGACCTTGCTGTTAACCTCAGGTATCCTTCCATGGGGGAAGCATCCGGAAGCCAGCTGCGAATTTGGGAGCACGCCTTGCCTACTCTGGCGATTCGGGACGGGTGGTTTGAGACGGTACCTACCGAACTTGGGCTTTGGATACGTCCAGATCACGAGACAGAAGATATCCACCGGAGCCTCTCTTTTGCTCTCGAAAATCCTAAGGCTCTCCAAGCCATGGGAGAAGCGGCCTACACATATCTTTGCCGCCATCACGATCCGGCACGGTACGCACGCAGGCTCTTGGAGATCCTCCAGGAAGCAGAGGTTTACCACTCACTTCCGGTGTGGAGGAGTCTTTCTCGCCGTGTGGCCGAGGAACTAGCCCGGTGGAAAGAGGATGACGAAGATTGGCTTCCCCCTGAGTTTCTTATCGAAAAGATCGCCCAAGAGCTTGCCCGGTTTGCTGGCTGCACCACGCCATTGGCACCCTCCGATTCCCGCCAGTAACCTTGTGCCGAAAGTGAGCCGGAAGAGTTACTTCTTCGGTGCTTCTGGCCCACGGAGGTAGGGGTTGCCAACGGCTAGAAAAAATAGCGACATACAAGGTTCTGTATCGGAGTAGATCTACATGAAGTTCAGTGCGTGGGCCAAGCGGCAGGGCGTTGGCTACAAGACGGCTTGGCGCATGTGGAAGGAAGGGCGTTGGCCTTTTCCCGCAGAATAGTTGCGGACCGGGACGGTAATCGTGCATGCGGTGGCGGCATCATTGGATGGCGTGGCGCTCTTACGCGCGGGTGCACAAGCGCCGGTGAAAAGAGCGGATTGAGAGAGGACAACTGGCTTGGGTCCTCCGAGTTGGCTCTTAAGCAAAGAGTTGCCGATCGTCAAGGCCGCCAAGGAGGTCGGCTCCGGGATGAACGGGCGTCGCAGCGGGCTCGTTGGGTAGGTCTCTGATCCCGAAGGTTGGCGTCATCCTGGTGGAGCACCGCGATCGGCTGATGCGTTTCGCTTGGAGTAGCGGGAAACGGGATTGGCTGCGCAGCGTCGATCAACCCTGGTGGTGGACCCCAATGACAGGGACCGACAATATCGTGTGCGACCTGCATGAGGAGATCGTTTCCTTGGTGCCAGGCTTTACGAGAAGAAATCCATGCACAAGGGCACCCAAGAAGGCGGTCGGGGCCATTCATGAGTAAGCTCCCGATTTTCACATATGAGGCTTGACGCTAACAGCGGAAGACTTTTCGCGTCTGGACGCCTATACCGCGCTCTTACGGGCGGGAGGGAGCGGAGTTTTTCTGCCGGACGCAGGCCGGAGTTTTGCTTAAGAAGCTTAAGCGATCCTTCCTGCGGCAGTGTGGCATTACCGTGCGAGAGTTTCATGCGCTCCGAGTCCCGAGCTCGAAGGAAAGATCGCTTGGATCGGGGAAAGGTGGCCGGAGCTCATTGAGGAAGTCAAGGAGGGGGTCCGGAGAGCACAGAGGGTGATCCGCAAGCTCAAGGAAAAGAAGGCGGGATCGAACGTTTTTTTCAACGGAACAAGCGGCAGCTAGCCATCCTGTGGACCAAGCTTAACGCGCTCTTGGCCCATCGGAAGTCGCGAGCGGGTGCGTCTCTCTTTTGGTTGCCGCCGCCTCTTCCCGTAAAGAGTTTTCCTTGGAAGAAAACGTGTACTCCAACCATCCAGACTGGAAGAGGGATTGGCAGGCGCAAGCCGAGAAGCCGGTTCTTTGTACTGGGCTTAAAAAAACAAGACCGCCGGCACCCAGTCGTCCTGCCAAGCCACGGTATTCCCGGATGGCAGCCCGAGGGCTGCCGTTGCTGCCTGACGGATGGGGGAGCCCGAGCCAACACCTCGTTGTTGAGGGCGTGCGCTTCGCTTACGGCTAGCGTAACTTCCTCAGGTTTTTTGACCTTAGTAGATGCAAGTCAAGGATGTATGGGAAAACTTGTAGGGTCGATATATAAATCACCTGTGAATCACTGCTTTTGGATAGGAAAACGGTATATGTTGACAGTCGTAGGACATGTATGTCCAGGAGGTCCGTACCCGATCGCAACGGGAAGGTCTGTGGGCGAGTTGGGGGCTCGGCAATCCTACCGCGCGGCGAAAAAGGTGAAGAGAAGGGATTGGGCCCATGGGAGGCGGCTCCCGGTTGAAAAGCAGGACGTTATTCGCGCAAGCTTAAAAAGGCAGAAGTTTGTCCTCCATGGAGGGCTTCCAGGTGGGGGGAGGCGTTCGATGATGGGGGGTTAGGGGTACGGGAAGAGGTGTCGCAAAGCTGGGGTCTAGAGGAAGTGCTTGCAGGGGCTGAGAAGGGAGCGGAAGCGGCGGTTCGTGAAAGTGATCTCTTTTGGGGGCGGATGTGTTTTTCCCTCTTTCGCGGTGTGCGTTGCAGGAGAAAGCAAGCGGCACCGTTTTAGTGGAACTATGCGGCGACTCCAGGCAAAGGAGTTCGAGGAAAAGGAGCTATACCGGGCGAGGGATGGGTTAAAAGGGGGTTTGGAGCTGGGTAGGAAAAGAAACTCTATCGCGAGGATCCCCTTACGGGGAACGAGTCTTGTGCTTTCTGATCTTTCCCATGTGTCCTTTGAGGGGGGTAGGGCCGTTGGGACTGGGCCGTTATTTATGGACACAGCCGGGATCACCGAGGGGATTGGCGCTAGGTCCTTCTTCTCGATTGCGACGCATGCTCAAGGATTTCCGGTTTTCTTGCGAAGATTTTGTGAGGAAAACCGGGCGGATTTGAAAACTCTTGTGAGGTTGCTCGTGCCGCTCCAACGACGGTTGCGGATCCAAGAAAAAACCTTGGTTTTTGATGGAGGAAGGGAAAAGCCCGGGGAACTTGGAGCCGCTCAAAGGAGAGGGGGACCTCCGGATGTCACTTGGGCCAAAAGAGGCCGAGCTCTAAGAGCGATGCTCGGGATCTTCCCAAAAGATCGGCAGCTTTGGCTTACCGACCGGCGTTAAGTCATGGAGGTGGAAGGCATTGGGGTTCGGTCTATGATTGCCGGAAAAAATCCCCTAGGCCTCCTGGGATTGGGTCCGGCGGGAAAGCCGGGGGCTTCTCCCAAGGAGGTGTGTAGCCGAGATTCCCAAAACGATCGGGCAAAAAGTGGATCCGCTCAAACTGGGGAGCCCGGTCGGTGGGGCCGTTCTCTTGCCTCCAAGCCCAGAAATCCTTTGGAGTAAAGGGTCGAGCCTCGCGGCCGCTTCTCGTGGAGACAGAAAGAGAGGAGAGGATGCAAGGAGAGGAAGCGATCGATCGATAGTATCTCCTGCAGCCCCTCTCTCCCCCGCCGGAAGCTCTGCCCCCGGCGAGGCCGTCACTCATTCTCAGCGACTTGCCGAGGTCTGAATCGGCCTTTCCCCAGCTCAAGAGCTTCCTGGAAGTCTGTCCGGTGGATCACTCTTGGGCGGCGAGCCGAGTCTGGAATTCCATCCCGAGCTTTTTCCTGGCCTACGGGCTCACCGCACGCCTCCCAAGCCGAATGGATCCCGAAAGGCTTCCAGAAAGAAGCCCGCTAAACCTTTCGTTGCCTTGAAGCGATCCCGCGCGCGGGCTTTGTCCGAAGGCAAATTGTAAATTGCCGAATCCTTTGCGAAATATCCAAAGAAGGAAACGAGCTACTCCCAAAACTGGGCCTGCTTCCTCTTTTTTCTCAGCGGACCCAAGTGGATCACGTAGGTAGGAGGAAAGCATTCAGTCGCGCGGCTACAGTAAGTTACCCTCCAACAGTGTGGAAGGTAAGCTAAGAGGTGATCGTCGAGGCACTGGCGGCCAGCAGGATCGTGACCGGGACCACCAACGGAGGGAAACTCGTCCGGAAGCGGGAGGGATCCGCGGTGAGCTACCGCTTCGTGCGGAACCGAAAAGGGGCGGTGGGTGTTGGCGAGCATCGAGGCGCAACCTCTTTCCTTGGCGAAACGCCGTCTTGGGGGAGCGGTCGGCATTGACTGGAACGAGGATCATCTCGCCTTGGCCGAAACGGATCGCTTTGGCAATCTTGTGAGAATGCGCTGGATCGGGGTGAATCTCGATGGTAAGAGCGAGCAAGAGGCCAAAGCGATTTTTGGGGATGCCTGGAAAGAGATCGCCCGGGCCTGTGCTGAATCGGGCAAGTCGCTTGTGATCGAATGGTTGGATCTTCGCAAGGGGAAGCTCGAGCTCGAGTCGGTGGATCTGGTTGGGGCTCGCTCTCTTCCTTCGCCTGCGCCAAGGCGATCGCAATTGCTCAAGGCGGCTTTTTTTCGCACGGCAGTCGAGGTGATTCAATTCGACCTGGCCTACACGTCTGTGATGGGTGCGGCCAACGACGCGCGCCGTCATGGCACAGGTTTTTCCCACGGCGGGGCCTTGTGCCCTTGCCCGGAGAGGATTGGGTCTCTCCGAACGCCCATCCGTGCCCACCCGCAACGGGGGGGCCATGTCACCTGTGCCCTACCCGCAAGCAATCAGACGAGGCATGTATGGTCGTTTCTATGGCGGGGGTTCGGGGGCGACTCAAAGCGGCGCAAGCATCGCATGCCCAGTCGGGAGGCGATCGGCTGCCTCCCCGGGCTCTGTCTCTCAAAAACGGGCACATTGGCGCTACCTGGGCTTTGTTGGGGAAACCCAGGCAGGCGAATCGTGGCACCGCTGTTCGGCCGACGTTCGGGGCGATCTTCCCGAGTAGGGGAGTGCTTGTCTATGGTTTTACGAAGGGCGGAATCTCGCAAATGCTTTTTGGGTCGTCCTTAAGCAGGGGTAAGTCAGTGGGTGAATCCGCTTGTAACTGCAAGTGGTTTCGGAGCTGGTTGACGGCAGGATTTTCGCCAAAGTCGAGCTTGGGATGGTGAGGGAGCGGGACAGGAACGATCATCCGGGCGTTTCCTGCGGTGTGCGCAAGGAGGCATTTCGTAGCGAAAGACTTTTACGCCCAGCTCGCTCCGGCTGGTTGAGGTCCAAGCGCAAAAGGGAAGACCCCACACCGTGGGGTCTTCCCGTTTTTTGATCAAGTTTTGGCGAATTGTGGGCGGAAAAACTTTTTGAGACGAACATCGGCGGCCTGCCTAGCTGCTTACTGGTGGCTAATCTGACCCACCGTACCGGCTTGGATCGTGCCAAGATTGGTAAAGTTGTCGTTCTGGTAAGCAATCTCGATGGTTCCCAGGGGTTCAGCCTGTATCACGCCCGCGAGCGACAATTGGAATGCGTGACCGGCAAAGACAATGATATTTCCCCCTAGACCTCCGCCAGTTCCGTTGGCAAAGAAATGGGCCGGTCCCAGAAGGGTGCTGCACCTGACGTCGACGGTTGCATAGAGATTAATGTTTCCGCCTGCTCCCACGGATGCATGGCTTGAGGCATCCAGGGTAGAAGTTGTAAGGAGATTGTGCCAGGCTACCTCAATGTTTTGTGCCGAAATATCCATCTGTCCGCCCGCTAGATTCCCCTGCTGGGCGGAGAGAATCGTGTTTCCTTGGATCTGAACGTCATTCGCATTGGTGACGCTCAAAAGGTGGATGTTTCCGAGCGTTGTGCCATTGATGGTAGGCAGGGTGAGAGCAAGCCCGATATCCACCGTGCCTCCTGCACTGGAGGCAATGCCGATATAGGGCGCTGAAATGGCGGCTCCTCCCCCTGTGGGAGTACCCAGTGTCACGCCATTTCCCACTAGGACAACGTGCTGGGAAGCAACCATCTTGGCCCCGTCAAGCACGGTGATCCCGTCTCCCCAGCCGGCAAGATGGACCACGCTAGAGGGGAACCCGTTGAGGAAGTCCGAATCCGAAACGTCTAAGGTGCTGATCGCAAAAGCTGCGGTTGCAATGACCGCGTTCGATCCTAGGGTGACTCCCGCCGTGTTGAGGATATAAACGCGGCCATTCGCCGTAAGAGTTCCGTTGATGATGCTTCCCGACCCACTTACGTCTCGGTTGAGAGCTGCCGACAGGGGTGTGGGTTGTG
Source organism: Candidatus Methylacidithermus pantelleriae (assembly GCF_905250085.1). GTDB lineage: Bacteria > Verrucomicrobiota > Verrucomicrobiia > Methylacidiphilales > Methylacidiphilaceae > Methylacidithermus > Methylacidithermus pantelleriae. The sequence continues at coordinate 7,620 of NZ_CAJNOB010000021.1, read as the reverse complement.
CAAAGGCCACGGTGTCGCTGGGAGAAAAATCAAACCCAGCCTGCCACCGGATATGGTTCGCAGGGTAGACTGAGTGATGGTGAGGGTCGAACCGGAAACGTTAAAGGAAGCGGAACCCGCGGTTACCGACGGGTTAGAGGGCATGGCCCATGCCGAACCTACCCCTCCTAGGCAGGAGATCCCCGCGATTACCAGGATCCACCAAAAGGGCCCCGGCTTCCGAGAGCTTGCTTAAACCGATCCTTCCAATGACATGATGTTATCTTCTTTCCTCGTAGTGAGTGTAGTGTCCGGATTACTCCTCCTCGCACGGGCGAGGGAAAAACCTTTTTTCCATCTCCCCCTTCTTAGGGGGAACACAACTCCAAGTCAGCGCTTTGATAGCAGGTTTCAGGCGACTCTTTGCCGACCCTGCAATAGGATCCTCCTTGGGTGGAAGACCGCGGGTCACACAAAGGCTTTTGGTCATCGAGCAGAAACTCTTTTTGGCTAACCCATGGCGATTTTCTCTTGGAGCACAATGGGTGTGTGGATCAAGCCTAGATCACCGGTTGGTTGAAGAGAATGCCAATGCAAGCGATCGCGAGCGAAGCTCCGCAATGGTTACCCATTTTCCTCTTTTAAACTTTTTGTCCGGGACGACTTGAGGGCTCTTTTCTTGCATTTTGTCACGACTAGGGATAGGGACTAAACGGATGGCCTTTTCTCTTTTAGGATTTTTGCCTCAACACCCCTTGGAGCTATGGAGGATTTTTCCCGGTGGCTTCTTTTTTTCTTTCTCGGGGCTTTGATGACCCTAGGTGCTTGGGGCAAAAACGCGAGTGCTTCGACAGGTCTATCTTCTTCCGAGCAAGCCCGTCCCAATATCGTATTTCTTTTGGCGGATGATCTTCGTTGGGACGCCTTGGGGTGTATGGGCAATCGGATCGTCCGGACCCCTTGCCTCGACGCTCTGGCGCAGCGCGGGGTCCTTTTTGAAAGTCACTTTTGTGCCACCTCCATTTGTCCTGTAAGTCGAGCTTCCATTTTTCTGGGTCAATACGAGCGCTGTCACAGAATCTTCGATTTCGCCATTTCTTTTTCTCCAAAGGTTTGGAGCAACGCGTACCCCGTGCTGTTACGGAAGCATGGGTATCGAACGGGATTCATCGGCAAGTTTGGGGTGGGCGAGTTTTTGCCGGCTGGTGATTTTGATTATTGGGATGGTTTTGGCGGCCAGGGGAGGTACTTTGAACCTGGGGTCCCGGACCATCTTACGGAGCGCCAGGCGCGTTCTGCAATCCGCTTTCTTCGATCCAGTGTGGGGAAAGAACCGTTTTGCCTGTCTGTGAGTTTCAAGGCCCCTCATGCGCAGGATGGCGCGCGGCGAGAATTTCCTCCCGACCCCAGGGATGAAACGTTGTACCAGGATGTGGAGATTCCGCCGCCCTCGACGGGCGATCCGGATCATTTTCGCCGGCTTCCCCATTGCGTGCAGGACTCGGAAGGTCGTTTTCTGTGGGAAGGGCGCTTTTCCGATCCCGATCAATACCAGAAAACCGTGAGGGATTATTACCGGTTGGTGACGGGGTTGGATCGAGCGGTAGGAGAAATCTGGCGTGCTGTCGAAGAGCTTGGGCTTGGGAACCGGACGATCCTTGTGTTTTCTTCCGATAACGGTCTTCTTCTGGGGGAACACGGGCTAGCGGGAAAGTGGTTGATGTACGAGCCATCCATTCGTGTTCCGCTTCTGGTTTATGACCCGCGACTTCCTCCCGGTCTTCGGGGTCGCAGGATAGCTGCCATGACTCTTAATGTTGACCTAGCACCCACTTTTTTGGATTGGGCCGGAACCGATATCCCTGGCGAGATACAGGGGAAAAGCTTGCGGCCGTTGATCGAAGGAAAAAGAGTGCCCTGGCGAACGGAATGGTTCTACGAAAATCATTACACAGCCGGAGGCCGGATTCCGGAAGTGGAGGGGATACGAACGGAACAGTGGAAGTACATTCGCTATCCACAAACCCCGGAAAAGGAGGAAGAACTTTACTGTGTAGCGCGCGATCCAAACGAAGAAAAGAATCTTGCTCGGGATCCTAGCTTTCGACGGATTCTGCGCCGGCTCCAAAGACAAGTTCAATGGTGGAAACAGAAGCTTTCTTGTGAGGAACCGGCTGGGTCGACGCAGAATACCAAGCAGAGCCCTTCACGCGCTTTGGGAGAAGGGAACGAGCTCGTAACGGCTCCGTAGAAAACTCCCAGATGTGGAATAGATCCTCTGGCGACGGATAGCCTTTGGCCGTCAAAGCGCGATTGCAAAGGCAGGCAGAAGACCTGGCTTTTTCTGTCCGAAACTCTGCCCCAGTCCGAGGCACTAAGCAAGATCCGGTTCGGCCGGGCGCCGGGCCAGGATCCGTGGCTGGCGATTGGCCAGCCATTCGGCGAGTCCCCAGAAAATGAAACGCCGACAAGCTCCAAAACCAAACCCGGACGGAGGGATGTGTTTCGGTTGGGAACAGGGGACGAGAAAGCTAATCCGCAAGGGTTGCCAATAGCTAAAAATATAATAGCGACACATAAGGGTATTCACCGCAACATGTCCTCATGAAGTTACCTGTGTGGGGCAGGCGGCAGGGTGTTTGTTACAAGACGGCTTGGCGGATCTGGAAGGAGGGGCGTTTGCCTTTTCCCACAGAATCGGCGCCGACCGGGACGGTAATCGTGTATGCGGAGGCGGAGCGGCCTCATGGCGTGGACCTCTACGCTCGGGTGTCCAGCGCCGTTGAACAAGCGGATGGAGAGAGGGCAATTGGCTTGGGTTCTCCAAGTTGGCTCTCAAGGAAACCGCTGGGGATCGTCAAGGCCATCAAGGAGGTCGGCTCTAAGATGGACGGCCATCGCAGAGGGCTCATTGGCCTGCTGCGTGATCCGAAGGTTGGCGTCATTCTGGTTGAGCACCGCGACCGGCTGATGCGTTTCGGTTTCGAGTAGCGGAAAGCGGGATTGGCCGCGCAGAGTCGATTCATCCTGATGGTGGATCCGCATGAGAGGACCGATGGTATCGTGCGCGGCCTGCATGAGGTCATTGTTTTGGTGTGCGCCAGGGTTTACCGGAAGAGATCCGCGCAGGACCGTGCCAAGAAGGCGTCGCAACCATTCATGGGTAAGATCCCAATATTCAGATGTCAAACACGTTTGACGCGCACACCGGAAGAGGTTTGGCGTCTGGACGCCCATGCGGCGCTCTACGGGTGGGCGGGAGCGGAGTTTTTTCTGCCAGATGGAGGCTGGGGTTTCGCTCAAAGAAGCTTTCAGCGATCCTTTCTGCGGCGGTTTGGCGTCACCGCGCGAGAGTTCCATGCGCTCCGGGTCCCGAGCTCGAAGGAAAGATCGCTTGGATCGCCGAGAGGCGGCCGGCTGATTGTGGAAGGTGGGAGCGCATCGGGAGAGCGGAAACGGTGATCCGCAAGCTCGAGGAAAACAAGCCGGGATCGAACGTTTTGCACGAGAAAAAGCGGCAGCTGGCCATACTGTGGAGGGACCAGGCTTGACGCACTCCTGGCCCAAGAGAAGTCCCGAGTGGGTGGGCCTCTATTTCGGCTGCCGCCGCCTCTTCCCGCAAAGAGTTTTTCCTTCGAAGAACACCGATACGCCAACCATGCGGACGGGATGAGGGATCGGCAGGCGGAGCGAACGAGCCCGTTCTGTGTGGTCGGGTCGAAGGACGAGACCGCTGGTGACCAGTCCTGCCAACCCGTAGTCGCCCGGGACGGCAGCCCATTGGCTCCAGTTGCGGCTGCCGGACGGGTGGGGGAGTCCGACCCAAAACCTAGTTCTTAGGGGCGTGCGCTTCGCCTACGGCCGGCAGGCGAACCTCCGGGCGCTCGCCGTCGGCCGGATCGTCACCGGGACAAACAAGAGGAGGACAGTCGTCCGGGAGCGGGAGGGATCAGCGGTAAGCTACGGCTTCCTGCGGGACCGGAAGAGGCAGCACGCGTTCGCCAGCGCCGAGGCGCAAACCCGTTTCCTTGGTGACACCCTGCCTTGCCAGAGCGGTCGGGATTGACCTGAACGAGGATCATCGCGCCTTAGCCGAAACGGACCGCTTTGGCAATCTGGTGGAGATCCGTCGGACCCGACGGAATCTCTATGGCAAGAGGGAGAAAGAGGCCAAAGCGATTTTTGCTCGTGCGCGGACAGAGATCACCCGGACGTAGCACCGAATCGGCCAAGGAGCTTGTGATCGAACGATTGGATCTTCGGAAGAGGAAGGCTCGAGCCGGAGTCGGTGGATCCCGCTCGGGCCCGCTCGCTCTCTTCCTTCGCTTACGCTAAGCCTTTTTGGGGGCTACTCAAAGAAGAAAACACCGAAGGGGATTGACCGTTACCGGGTCCTCTCGCTCAGAAAAAAAGCGTTTGCAAGAAGCAAACTCAGATGGGAAAAATCTTGGCGAACGGAAAGAAAGCGAGGGAACGGTTGGGCGGAAGAAAAGCGTACCGTTTTGGTCAGCTTCGAGCAGGCCAACGGCAGCAATCCAAGGCCTGGTATCCGTGCCTGGATGCTGGAGCGTTCCAAGATAGACTTCGGCAGGAGCTCCGACGAACCCTAAACGGAATTCTTTGGGGGCCGTGGGGTGGGCGTTCCTCTGCAAGCAAGCTTCTGGTGGACCTCCAGGAAGTTTCTTTTCCAATGAGGATTACTTTTGGGAGGGAAGGGAATTGGGGGAAGTTTGCCTGCTCGGGTTGGCAGCTTGCAGGCTGGGAAAGCTTCTGCTGTTTCTTTGAGTGCGCCGAGCTTTTGTTTCCCCTCCCTGGCTCTTTGCTGGAACCCGTTCTTTTGGAAGCCAAGATGACATTACCCGATCAGACGCTAGGGCGCTCCTGGGAGGTCCTTGTGAGAGCTAATGGAAGAGTCTTAGGCGTGTGGAGGATTGGGGAAGCTAGCATCGATTGGTGCTGGCTTTTTCCCTGATATCTTAGGGGTTGCGATGCGTTGGGGCTTGAATTTTCCTTGGTTTGCCCTGGCAGGTCTCCTGCCGAGGGGCAGCATCCGCTGGGAAGATGTTACTACGTCGAACTGAAAGGGGGTAGGCTCGTGGTGAATGCAGCTTCGGTGTGGGAAAGAGAACTCGGCCGGGCAGCGGCGACCATTGCGGCGGCGGAGCGATGGCCAAAGGCGCTGCGGGGTTTGGCCCGGAACCAGGGCCGGCTCAATCATATCTTTTACTATCTTTTCGTTCTTCTCGGGCAGGAAGCGGCCCGGAATCGGGAAGAGAGGGAGAGGCTCCAAATCCAGTTACAGGATCTTAACGAGAAGATTTCCGCTCTGGCATCTACCCTGGAGGGCTTGGAATTGCGGCTTTCCCTCTGGGAAGGGGATCATCCCAAAGGAGAGGGAGCGGAAAAGAGAGAGCCAAAAGCCCTTGAGCCAAGTAACCCTATGGTGGAAAAGGAGTGTGCCAGGATTTGGTCGGAAATCGCCCAGCATCGGAGGGAACTGGTTCGATTAGAAAGCCGGCTGCGAGAGCTTGGGAACCGGGTTGCCAGGGGTTCGGATCGAAACGTGGCAAGAATTTGAGCGGACCCGGTAAAAGCGAGGTCCTCTCGTGGTGCAATCTCTGGCTAGGACTCGGTATGGAGATACTGGAAGGGTGCGGAGGTGCGGCTCCCTTGCTGCCAAAGGGGGAAAGCGGGGATCGTTGTAAGAATAGAGCCAGTATGGGAGTGCCTGGGAATGTATCCTGGATGCAAATCACTTTCTCCGTGGGGAGGCCTCTTTTCTATACGATCTTCTTCCCAAGGGATCCTCAATGCCACTCTGGCGTGAGTCCCCTCGCTCGATTTTGGACAAGATCGGGTTTGCCATCGTCCTCTAGCTTACCTTCCTCACGTTTTTGACCTTTGTAGTCGCAAATCAGAGGCTTATGGGAACGTGTGTAGGGTGTATGACTGGATAGGTATTGAACAGCCATCTCTTCATAAGCAAATGGAAGCTCTTGTAAGCTGTAGGCATGTATCTTCAGGAGCTCCGTACTGATCGCAACGGGCAGGTGTACTGGCACGGGGCCAATGGGAGCCGGCTCCCGGTCGAAACGCAGGAGGTTGTTCGCACAGACTGGAAAGGGCAGAAGCTTGTACCCTTGGAGGGCTTGCGGGTGAGGGAGGCATGAGATGATGGGGGTAGTCGTACGGGAAGATGTGTCGCGAAGGTGGCGTCCAGAGCAAATGCTTGCAGGGGTGAGAAGGGAGCGGAAGCGGCGGTTGGGTAAAGCGATCGCTTTGGGGGCAGATTCTTTTTGCCTCTTCGAAGTGTGCGTTGCGGAAGGAAGCAAGGGGGACCCTTTCGGGGGAACGCTGTGGGGCAGAGGATGGAGGACAAAGGGACTTGGAAGGAGAACGAGCTCTACCTCCGCGATGGATGGGTGAAACGGGGGTTAGAACTAGGTGGAAAAGAAGCTCTATCGCGAGGGTCGCCTTCGGGGAGCGAATCTTGTGCTGTATGATCTTTCCCGTGTGTACTTTGAGGGGCGCGCCGGGGGGACTCGCCCTTTATGGAAAGAGCCGGAATTACCTAGGGGTGGCGCCAAGTGCTTCTTCTTACTTGTCACGTAGGCTTAAGGAGTCCCGATCATTGGCAGGGTTTTGCGGGGAAACCGGGCGGATCCGAAGACCCCTGTGAGGTTGCTCGTAGTACTCCAACGACGTGGAGGATCCAAGAAAGAACTTTTGTTTTTGGTGGAGAAAGGAAAAAGCGGTCGAACTTGGAGGCGCTTGAAGGAAGGAGGACTTGGGTTTGTCGCTTGAGCCTAGAGAGGCCAAGCTCCAAGAGCTTGTCTTGCGATCTTCCTAAAAGATCGGCAGCTTTGCCTTACCGACTGGGGCTAGGTGATGGAGGTGGGAGGCAATGGGTTTGATAGGTGATTGCCGGAAAAAAAATGGCCTAGGCCTTAAGCGATCGGGCCCCGCGGGAAAGCGGGGTGGCTTCTTCCAAGGAGGTATTGGCCGAGATTCCCAAAACGATCGCGAAAAAAGCCAATCCGGTCACACTGGGGTATCCGGTCCGTTGGGGCATTCTTTTGCCTCCAAGCCCATCAATCCTTTGGAGTACGGGGTCGACCCTGAGGGCCGCTTGTGGTGGAAACGTAACGAGAGAAGCGGATCCCTAAAAGAAGCGATCGATGGCTGCTGCCTCCTGGAGCCCATCTCTTCCCGGCGGAAGCTTCCCCTGGAGATCTCATCACTGATTGTAAGCGACTCGCCGAGGTTTGAATCGGGCTTTCCCCTGCTCAAAAGCTGCCTGGAAGTCCTTCCCGTGGATCACTGCCGGGCGGTGAGCCCAGTGTGCGCAATCCCATTGGGATCTTTTTCCTGGCCTACGGGCTCATCGCTCGCCTCTCAAGCCCAATGGATCTCGAAAGGCTTCCACAGAAGAAATCCCTCAAACCCTTCGTTGCCTTTTAAGCGATCCGCGTAGGGTGGCTTTTATCCGAAGGCAAATGTGAGCGCCCAATACTTTTGCCAAATCCCTAAAGAAGGAAACGAGCCACTCCAAAAACTGGGCTAGCTTCCTCTTTTTTCTCTCGGGCCCAAGTGGATCACCTAGGCGGGACGAAACCATTCACTCGTTCGGCTACAGTAACT
>NZ_CAJNOB010000020.1 GCF_905250085.1 Candidatus Methylacidithermus pantelleriae | reverse complement strand
GTTCGGTATACACATAGGCACCTGGCTCGTCGAGTTGATGTTGATTTAGGCGAACGCGGGGAAAAAGCTTTTCGGCAATGTAGCGGACACCTAGCTTAAACCTGGGTTCTGGATCTTTGTTATCCATCACAAGCTCCATGAGTTTGTCGGGGTTTTGGAGGTCCGCTAAGGAAATCGTTTCCTCGGAAGGCCTTCCAAAAAGCCAGCTAGCCCACCATTGCGCTGGTCCAGGGGGATTTTTGTTGCTCTTAAAGTCGTTTTCGGACCCAATCTGTCCTGTTTTCATGGCTAGGTAATAACCTAGCGTGGCCATATAGGTGCTAGAGAATCTTGCACCATTCCAAATCGCTTTCTGGATCCAAAGGGAAGAAAAAGCCCAAATCACAAGAGATGCCCAAAACATGCGAATCATTTCAGGAATAAGAGTTTCAAAGGGTGCACGGAAAACCCTATAAGCCACAAAAACCATGGCAATGCCAAAAAGAGGTATCGTTATATCTCGCACAATAGCTTTCGTTTCTTTGAGAAGCATTTCACCAATGCGGAGATTATTTTCGTATAAGGTTTGTAGAAGCTCGTCCGTATCCGATCCAACTCTGAGACTTTTAAAGGATGTTGCGTAATCGTCCGCTTCCTGGGCAAAGCCATGGAGGGGAGCTGCACAAAGCAAAAGAAGAAAAACACCCGAGATTATTCTACCCAGCACGGCAGGCACAGGGGAACACATGGAAGACTCCCGGCGTGTTCCCTTCAAAGGGCGTGAGACCACCAAGAAAGCAACGTACGTGCTGAAGGTCAAGAAATTTCTAAAGGAAAAGAATAGGTTACGGAACCAGGAAGTTCGTACCGTTTTGGGAAGCTGGGTATACCTTGGGAAAGAACCGCCAGAGGAAAGCAACGTAACGTTTTTCACCGTATTTCCTTAATGGGGCGGTGCGGACATTTTGGCTGGTCGTTTTGCGAAAATTTTTAAAGTTTCTCCCAGAATGGACCGTACGGGAGAGCTCGTTTCCTCCTGGCTTCTCTCTTTAGCTCTTGCTTTTGGCCAACCTGGAGGGGGCCAAAAAATTCTTGCGTGACGTGCCCGCAGGGTGGGACATCTCGCACGCACCGGTGCGTACGCGCACTTTTCTTTGCACTCGTCTTATCCTCCATTGGAAACCTCCCTCCGCTCTGCAGATACCTAAACGCTGACGGGGTTCCGTTTTCAGCAGCAAAACAAGAAAAGGGGCAAAGCAGAAATTCCCATGGCTATTTTGGTCTTTGGCCTTTTTCCTTTGGGCCGAGAGGCGGAAAGATCTGGCTTCCCACGCTATGTTTGGTGATTTCACCCGAAGTCATTGATATGCAACGCACGAAATTTGCCATCGGCACTACCTTGCCTGCTTCTTTAGCTTTTGAGGCGGATCACGGTCTCGCGCAGGGATACGTGCGGCAGAAAGGGTTTGGGGGATCGGAGGAGGTGGCGGCAGCAGCAGTAGGAACTCCGAGGCGTGTTTGGTTGTCCCACTTCCAATGGACGGCCTGGATTTGTTAGAAGGGCGGCTCACGCTTGTTCTGGGGAAGAAGGAAGGTTGGCCGCTTGGAGTTTCCGAAAGGAAAAAGCCCGTCCAGCAGGAGGGCTAACCCGGGAATCAGACCAGCCTGAGCGGGGTGGAAGGCAAAAAGAGCTGGCCGTAAAGGATAGGACAAAAGAGTATCCCAGGCTTCCTCGACCGCGTCAACGCCAAGGAAAATGCGTTCGGTTGCTTCACACAACGTCTAGGAGAACGGATTTGATAAGTGCTCTTACCTTTGAAACGGGACCTCATCGTGCAACCCATGTTGCCGGCTCGGTGGGCGAGTTCCGGGTCACCTTTTTAGCTAGGCGGTTATCTTCCACGTTAAAAGGGTAAGCGTTTCTTTTCATCATCTTTCAAGGTCTTGTTACCCACATAGTTATTTTCGGTGGCTCCAGTGTCCTTTCGGCTACCATCCGGTTACTACAGGGTTGCTTCGGGTAAAGAGCCAAACTTGCGCTTTTGGGGATTGGTTGGCTCCCTCTGGGTAGACTAGCCAAACGCTTGCCGCTTGGCAGAAAAAAAGGGATTGCCGGTCGAGCTCCGGTTATCGACCCGGAGCCCAAGGTAGCCAATGCCTAGGGACGTCGAACGGAACAGGCGCGTCCTTTCTGCCTATCCATGGCACATACGCGTCCTAAAAGGGTGGATCGTCCAGTGGGGAGGAAGTGATCCCTAGCCTCTGCCATTGCTTAGCCGGAAGCACATGCAGCGTTTGCTTGAGATAATGCTTGTGGCCAAAGGTTCTGAGAAAAGACCCGGAAAAGCGGGAAGCGACGGGAAGAAAGGCCCAACGCAAGGGGAACGTTCCAAAAGTGCCTCTAAGGCGGCCATGCGGATGTCGTGCTTGAACCGGACTCTTTTTTAGAAGGCGCCCTTACAATCTGTGCTAGGGCCGGAAGCACCAGAGAAGGAGGAGGCAAATCCCAGGCTTGCCAGAGGCGAAGATACTCCTCGCTAGGCAGTTGAACGAGTTCGGGACTGGCTGCAGGATCAAGCCAAAGAAGAAGCTCGTTGAGGCGCTCTTTGGCCATGGTCGTGCAACCGCTGGTAGGCCGGTGTGGCCCGCGACGGATGTGAAAGAAAATGGCGCTTCCCTTTCCTGGAATGGAATTAGGGTAGTTGTGCTCGATCAAAAGAAGCCAATGATAGGCAGGGTCGTGAAGTTTCATTCTCTCTTTCCGAAACCATGGCGGAGGTTTTGTACCTGGGGGCAATGTGTAAAGGTGATTGTAGAAAGGGAGCTTAGGGTCATCGATCCAGGCGTCCCTGGCTGTGACCTGGTGATAATACGGCCACCGGCAACCTGGGGGTGGAGAAGGATCCTCGCTTAAAAGGATCCCAATCCGAAAGCGTCCTGCGGGAGCTCGTTTGTCTTTTTCCGTTTTTTGGAGCCCTGGCTGCGGGGGATGGAGGCCTATTCCCCAGGCTAGTCCATGTTTTCCCAAAAGCACTGGAAAAGGTTCACCGACGGCTTTCCATTCCCTGGAGCGAGTGTCTTGTTCGAATCGTTGCGCAACGGCCGACGAACTATCCCAGGAAGGAGCAAGAACGAGGACAAGTTGGCGTAAAGGAGAAGGCGACGATGTCGGCGAAGGAGGAGCAGGAGAAGGTTGCGAACGTAAGGAGTCGCCCAAGCAAGCAACGCTAGCAAAAAAAAGAAAAAGGAGAGCTTTCTTCGGCATTCCAAGACAAACCTAAAAGGAAGCTACACCCAAAGAATCGCCAGGATCATTGTTGCCAGAACGGCCCACAAGAGAATCCGAGGATCGCCTTCCTGTCCTTTGCTCCAGACCCATTGAACCTTTCGAGGGATTCCCGCTTGATCCAGGGCCTGATGCACCGACTGCCAGACTTGCGACGGAGACTCGGATCCCACAACGACAAGCTTTCCCTGAGACACTTCTGCCAAGGCTCGTAATGGCGGTAGCCAAAGAGCTGTATAGAGAGGCTGGCCGGTCATAGGATTGGTTTCCCATCCTCTTCGAGGGTCTTGCCCTTCCCGTGGAATGGGAACAGGGGTGCTCGCTCCTAAAGCTAGAGAAATCAATGACATTTTAGGCTTGAGAGCCATTAAATCGCGCACGGAAGCTTGGAGGCGAGTTTCCGAGGGTTCTATCCCAGGTTCCTTGCCTCCATCGGAGAGAAAGAGAATTACCGGGTGATCGCGCGAGGGTGGGTGCTTTTTCCAAGCATTTTTTACAAGAACGAGCGGAGCCTCCAAATCCGATCCGGGTTCTGGCGCCAATCCCGTGGGCTGTTCCAGGTAGTATCGCCATTCTTCTGCGTCTTCCGTGGGTTCGATGGCCAAGGCACTTTCCCCTGCAAAAGGAACCAGCGCCCAGTGGGCACCGGGTACTTCTTCCGGAACCTTGCTTAGAAAATCTTGTGTCCATTGAAGGCGAGAGACTTTGGTTTGCCCAACATAACTGTCGACGGCATGCATTGAAAGGGAGACGTCCCATAGCACCCACAGTTCAACCGTCGGCCATAGTACTCGGGTTTGGAGACTACCCCCCTGCAATTGCCAGCCGGTCCAGCACATAAACCCGACGATCAAACCCGCTAGAAGCGCTTCCCACCAGGGCCGTCGCAGAGGAGGAATGGCTGTCCCTAAATAGCTTTTTTGGGCACTCTCTCCTTTGCGCTCGTGACGAACCGCTACCCAGGTTGCTCCCAGCCCCGCGACAAACGAAAGCAAAATCCCAAGCACGTCCGATAGCATGCAAGGCCCGCAAAGCGCGCGAGGTTTACATAAACCCTTTGGGCGGGCGAGCTTGCCCGCGCGTTTTCCCTTCGAGCGGTGTTGAGAGTTCCTTTTGACCTAAAGCACCTCGGGAAGCACGCATCTTGGGTGCGTCTTTTCCGAAACCCCACTTGCGAGTAAAACGTTTTTCGAGGATTTCCAGGTTCTGCCGGGTCCAAAGATCACCCGGCTGGCTATTGAGGGCTTCGATATGACTTTCCACGCTATCCGTCCAGAGTGTCCTTTTGCTCTCAAGATCAGGTTCCAGTTCCGCTAGCCAGCCAGCAAGCACCCCTTTTGTATAAGCTAGCCAGTGACGTTCCTTTCTCTGTCGAGAGTCACGCTCGCCCGAGGGTAAAAGCGAAAGGGTTTGATCGAACCAGATTCCAAACAGCCGATACCGTTTTCGCAGCTCCTCCCGTAGACGTTCCAGGTAGGGGTGATGAGGGTCAAGCTCCGAGTATCGTCGGGCCAGTTCTAGTTGATCCCAGAGGACCTGGGACAGTTGAAGAGTGACCTCTCTGGCCAGCACTTCCTTTTGTTGTGATGTAAGAGATGCTTCGCTGAAAGAAAGCCGGAACGATTCTAGCTCGTTTTCTTTCCCATTGAGCGCAGCAGTGAGGGCTCGAGTTTCCCTTTCCTTCCATTGTGCAAAAGAGTTTACCGTGGTTTTCTTTTCTTTTGTTTCTTTTGCTGCGCCCAGCGAAAGGTAAAGGAGAGGGAGGGAAAACAAAATCAAAAGTACGCCGAGAACTTGTCGGAGACCAATAAGCCAAGCCGGCGAGAATAACCTCAAGGAAAGCTTTTTCAAGGAACGTACACCCCCTTGCGCCAGCGATAACCCATACCTAAAAAAAAGAAAGCGAGTCCTAGCCAGACGGCCTGCTTTCTCTGGGTAACATCTGTTTCAAGCGATCGTCGCGAGGACGGGCGAGCCTCGCGCGAGGCGATTTCACGGTAGAGTGTTTCCAGGGTGGCAACGTTTTCAACGCTAAGATGTCCAATCGCCCGATCCACCGAATGCGCAAGGACATCGGGAACGGCTTCTACGGAGAGAAAATAGGTTCGAACACCGAGGGCTTTTGCCACAGAAAAAACGGCCGCCGAGGAAAGTTTTTCTCCTTCTACAAAACCATCGGTGAATGCGACGAGCACGCTATCGGCATGGGTACCCAGTTGATCTCGCAACTGCTCGACCGCAGGTTGGCTCAATGATGACCTAAGAAGCGTTTGTTTGAGTCTTTGCCAGCGTTCGGAAAGAAGGGGGTCGTTCCTTCGCCCGTAACGGACAATGAGCTCCAGCCCTGCCCACAGGCCTTCGCCAAGTTCTGTCCCATCGCCCATAGCTGGGTCTGATGTCCCCATACTGGAAAGAAGCTCTATCAGCCTTTTCTTTCGGATTTCTGAAGTTATCCCCGAGGAATCGGCGATTTTCACTAAAGGCAATAGCACTTTAGCCGTTCCAGAAAACTCAACTACCCCCAAGCGGACGTTTTCCCTGTTGGGATCATGGAGAAGCGTGTTCAAAAATGCGAGCACCGCCTGTCGTAATCGTTCCTCGCCTGTTCCCTGCATGCTCGCTGATAGGTCGTTTACGAGAACGATTCTGCGTTCCTTAACTGGAAGTGGTTTCCATCGGGCTACGGGTTTGGCAATCCAAAGCCCGCATGACCAGGAGGCGATGGCAAGCAAGAGGCACAGCACGGGAAAATAGGTTGCTATCCAAAGCCGGAAGCGCTTTCCGAAAGAAAGGTTTTTCCAGGCTTTGACAAACACTTCAAACCCAGGGAGCCATTGGCGCGCTTTCGAACGCCACCGGAGTGCTGAAAACGCAAGGAAAGGAAGAAGCCCATAAAGGAAAACCCAGAAGATCGCCTTCACGGCTTTTTTGCGGGTTTTTTACTCTGCCCAGGCTCTTGCGATCCAAACTCGGTGGCTAGCTGAGCCATGAGCGATTCCATCTCGTTCCAGTCAAGCTGGGGGGTGGGGGTAAAGATGGGTTCGGTCTTTTCGAGGAGCTTTTTGGCAAAGGAAAGGATTTTCTCATTCTGATTTGCTTGATCCTCGTGCTGTAAGAGTTTCCAGGCAAAAGCGCGGATTTGAACAGCGTCGTGAAGGTCCTTATGGGGCTTTTGGAGTTTGGTCGCAAGCCAATCTATAGAATCGGCGACTTGGGGAATAGAAGGGGAAGCCGCTGCGGGGGTTTTCTTGGGGAGAACGGTCTTTGCGGGTCCTGAGAGAAGCAACAAAAGCCCTGCGACAAAAAAGGTGATCCCGATCCCAAGAAGGCGTTTTGGTGCAAAAACGGGGGATGAGTGGGTCCAGGAGGTTGTGTTTCCAGCAGAAACTTCTAGCGGCGGAGCAGGTTTAAGGGGGTTTAATTCTTCCTTGGTGCTAGCTAGAGAAGGAATGACAACGCGAAGAGAAGGACCTTGGATCGTCTCTTCCACGCCGGATTCTCGATCTCGATATTTCAGAAGAGGAAGAGAGAAAGTCCATTCGCCCACGCGATAGATCTTAACTTCGCATTGAGCGTTCCACACTTCTGCAGCTCGGCTCTCTTCGATGGGACCCTTAAAGAAAAGCGTGCTTGTGAGTTCGTGTCCTTCGGCATCCTGGGGCGCAAGGCGTTGCAATGCGGTTACAAGCTCTTCTGGATGCCAGTCCACCGATGGGGAATGACCGATTTCCACCCGAAGGACCATCGGATCGCCTAAAAGGGTAGTGACAGCTTGAGCGCTTTCGCCGGTCTCCGGTAAGTAGAGAACCGCTCGGTACTCGAACTTGGGTTTCAATAACCGCCAGCCGGGTTCTGCCCAAAGGACTCCTTTGGTTCGGGATAGCGCAAGCCTGCGGGCCAAAGCCCAGGGATCTTGCACTCCGCGTATTACGCGAAGGCGGGAACTCTCCGTTGTTCCTAATGGGCTTGGCGGAGAAACACCCAGTTCTTTTCCGATTTCGCGGCAGATCTCTTCCGCTTCGGAAGAAGAGAGGCGGGGATCCAGTTCGAACCGGACTTCGGGCTTGGTGATTCGTTCCTCCTTGTCCGCCACAAAAGATGGAGAAACGAAACGGACTTTGGGGTGAGCACGTAACTGGTTTGCGATTTCGGCGATCTCGGTTTCTGTGAGGGGAGGAAACCACTGGATGAGAAATCCTTCTTCCCAGGGTTGTGCGGTAGCACGGCGGTTGAAGGAAAGAAGGGACAAGACGGAATCGCTAGAGAGATGCTCGTTGGGTGCTTGAGACAACTCAACGTAGAGAAAATGTCCAATTTTCGGGGCTTGGGGCCGAAGCTCACGATCAAAGAAGGAGTAATCAAAAGCTTGGGACGGCTGGCTTGGGGAGAGAACGAGATTACAAACCAATATCCAAAGGGCTAGGGGACGTGTTTGAGGAATGATGCGAGGCGTAACCATGCGTCTTTTAGTTCACAGAGATGGATCGTGCCTTGACCCATTTTTCTAGGTTTTCTTTCGCGGTACACGCGGTGGTTACGATGGCCCAATCTCTTCCTTGCTGAAGTCCCAAAGAAGCCATCGCCGCACGGGTAGCGTCCCACTCTTTCCGGAGAGTCTGAGCCAGGTGAGCTCGGAAGACTTTATTTCCCAGAGGCAGCCAGGGAAAAGCGTGGGAAGCCTCTACGCGGAACGTTGCGTGGACAGAGGGAAGTTCCATTTCCCACCGGTCTGCCACCCAAAGCCAAGCCACGGGCAAGTTGTGGCGACTAAGGAAACCCCAAAGAACAATGACTTCCTCCCAAACTTTTGACCACTTTGACCAATCGGCAAGAACAAGGACAAGGGACAGGCCACGGAGATAAGGAGTAATTCGCGAAAAGACTGTGCTGACATGAGGCCGATCGAAAGGGTTTCCGAGGCGTAGATTGTGCGTCTGTCTTAGTCGCACCTGGAGAGCCCTGGGATGGGCGGGCGGATAGAACTGCCACAAGCGATCCTGGGGAAAAAGCGCTGCCATCCACGAAGGCTGAGGGAGGGCTGCTAGAGATGTAACGAGCTCTTCCAGGATATGCCAAGAGAGCAAGCCCTTGGATTCCAGTCCGGTGCCTTTGGTTCCCACAACTCCCAGGTGCCAGTATAAAAGACCAGGTCCACGCTCCTGGCGGGTCGTGCGAATGACAGGATGCTCGAGGGTCAGCGAGCGGATCCAGTCGACCTCGCGAATATCTTCCCCGGCGCCCATTTCGCGAAAGGCCTCAAACTCGATTCCTTCTCCCAGCCTTTTACCCGATCGGGTTCCAACCACAGCGGGAGCCGTTTCTGCCCATCGGAGAAGCTCAAGAACGATCGTGGGCTTTAGCATAATGGACGTCAGTTGAATGAGTCGCGGCAATCCCCTGTGCCCCGTTCCTACGGGAGGATTAGCCAACGACCCATTCTCGGTCGTTTTCGTCTTCGGGTTGTTCCTTTGGCGGTCCCTCGGCAAAATCTTCCGGCTGCACGTCCGGAAGCCTTTGGAGCGCTTCCCATAAAAGGAAATCGACGACGAGATCTCGAGAAAGAAGTCCCTGGAGTCCCCGAAACTTCCGGCGAAGGGGTGGCGGGAGTTTTTTTTCCCAAAGCCAGCGGCTTGCCAAAGTTGTGACACTGGCCAGTTCTTCGGATAACCGAATTCGATGCCGAAGAACATCGGCAAAAACCAGGCGCACGTCTTGCGGCAAAACCGATAGCGAAACGCGTGGCTTCCCTCTTATGAAATCCGTTCCCCGCAGGAAGGCTACCACCTTAGCTGCACCTAGCAACCCCAGCGCGGGTCGTTCCGCTAAGTACCCGATAAATAGCTTGGGAATGTGGACTTGGAGTGCTCTTTCGAGTTCCTGGCGCACGGGGTCCAAGGTGGTTTCTAGCTGCTCGATGTCGGTGAGGCGGACGATGTAGCGTTTGAGAAGCGGGGAGGCGTAAACGTTTTCCCAGATAAAGAAACGAATCGTTTCAAATTCTTCCGGCTGTAACGGAGGTTCTTTTTCCTCATCTTGCCCTTTGAGGAAGCGCTCGGCTCGCTCCAAGAGCTCCAGCCGTTCCCCTTCTGACAAGGGTGGAAAGAAAATCTGAAAAAGTGATCGGTCGTTATCCGCCTCCCCAATGGGGTAAAGCTCCCCCTCCTCTGCCGGATTGATGGTCATAAGGATGATGTTGGGCTTGGGTAAAGGGAACGAGTGGGTTTCTCCAAAGCTTACAGAAACAAATCCCTCGATTTTAGCTTGAAGCACGCCAGACCGCGCCTTTTCCGGCGCCCGATTGTATTCATCACATAGGACCACGTTGGCAAAGAGCGGGCCCGGCTGAAAAACAACCTGCTGGCCTTTGAGCACGAAGTAACCAGTAAAATCGCGCGGCAAAAGGTCGGCGGTGCACTGGATTCGGCTAAACGTTCCTCCCATCGCCCGGGCTAGCGCCGAAGCGAAGGTTGTTTTGCCTGTCCCTGGGAAGCCGATGAGAGTGGAGTGCCCGCTGGCAGCATGGCCACCAGGGTTGGGTTGAAAAACCGATAGCGCTCCGATGATGGCTCGAAGAACGGCTTCCTCTTGCCCAACGACGATGGAACGAACCCGCCGGATCATCCCTGCGATTCGTCGTTGGTAGAACCGGTGCTGCTCGGATAGAGCAGCAAGAGATTTGTCTTCGCCAGAAGTTTCTGTTACGGGCATGGAAGCGAGCCTGGCTCAAGTTTTCCCTGTAAGGGAACTCTTTTAAAACTAATGAAGGGAAAGAGAGCCTGCAATGGGCACCCAGCTGGCGAGTAACTGCCGGCGAGCTCTTTTTCCCATGAGGTCCGGCAAAGGTACACAAGCGCACGCTCAAGAAAAAGCTTCGGTTCTATGGGTGACTTCTTTTGCCGTGTACAAGGGTTCTTTTTTTGGGGCCCACTGAAATTGGCAGAAATCCAAATGGTCGCCGCAAGGGAAAATCTAACGGGCAACTCCCAGATTGGGTAGGTAAACTTAGCCAAAAAAGAGGTTTCCCGGGAGCCGGAGTTTCTCCGTTGGTTTTTTGGTAGCCATTTTCCTAGCAGCTGAAAGGCGTCCGGTTTTGCGGATTCGAGCTGTATCTCGGAAGTAAGAGACCCTTTTAGGCGCAAGGAACTATTCCGAGGCTCTTTTGCTCTCTATGGCCGCGCACGGAAGTAAGCCTCCAGGTCGACCTTGGTTGAATCCCTTGCTTGTAGGAAGGGATTCAATCCATTCTGAGCCATTATTTGCCAAGGAAGAGGCTTAGTTAACTGGCTTGGGTAGCTCGTGGCTGGCCTAGCACGGTACTAAGGTGCAAGCGCTCTGCGGGGTGGTACCAGGCTCCCGTCGTTGGACAAGAGCCCTTTCTTAGCCCCATGTTTTCGAAAGATCTTGTGGGGAAGGTATTTTCTGGCGAGAAAGAGTAAGACACAACCCTTGGCTAAAAACGCCCCTCTTTCGGCTGGCACTTGATCTAGCCATCGGCTGCGGGTAAGCGGAAAATGGAGGAAGGTTGCCCAACCTTACACTTTGCGCGTTGTGGAGGAGCTTCGGCGAGAAAGGGAGATCTTGGGGAGCCGGTTAGCCAGCCACCCGTCAACTCCCCAGGTGTGGCCGGCGCCGGAAAAAAGAAACGCCGCTGCAAGGCTTAAAAGGAGAGTATGGAACCAGAGCTCACACGGGCCTAGCCAGAAGGTGGCTAAAAGGAAATTTAGACCGAGAAAAAAAGCTACTGCGCTAGAGAACCGGGTAAAAAGCCCTAAGATCAAGCCAAGGCCCGCTCCCAGTTCTCCCCAGGCTACCAAAGCAGCAAAAGTTTCCCTGTGAGGGATTACAAAGCCCGTTAAAAACTCCCGGTACCAGCTGATGGGATTGTGGCTCGCAAATTCGGCTACCCGCCGAGGCATAAAATGGATCCATCGCTGGGAAACCCAAGGGAGAGGGAAAATGTTTCCTAAAAAGACCCACTGCACTTTTTGAAGCCCGCCCCGCAAGAAGCAAACGCCCACCACGATGCGAAGAAACGCAAGCCACTGGTCGGGAGATTTCACTAAAAAATCCTGGGTGAGGGTGCCGGAAGAAAGACTTATCCTCCTTTGTGAGCCTGGTAACCCAAACGGGGGCTTATGCCGAAACGCAGAGGTTCTCGATGTCTTTCCCGTGGGTTACAGGCTGGGAGGGTTTCAGAGCTGAACTTTTTTCGAGCAGCCGGACATACGCCGCGAGCCACTTGGGATGGGCGCTCCATGCGGGGGCTGTTACAAGATTATCGTCTAGGCAGATTTCTTCCCAATCGACCCGGACGAAACGAGCTCCGCAAGCTTCCATTTCCGGCCCCACGGCCGGGTATCCTGTTACCGTTCGATCCCGCAAGACTCCTGCGGCGCTTAGGATTTGGAGTCCATGACAGATTGCGGCAATGGGTTTATGGGTTTGGGCAAAGTGGCGCACCAGTTCCAGGACTCGGGGGTTAAGCCGGAGGTATTCCGGGGAGCGGCCTCCGGGGAGGATGAGGCCCAGGTAGTTTTGGGGGTCTACTTCATCAAAATCGAACGTGAGTCGAAACCGGTGCCCCGGTTTTTCTGTGTACGTATCCACACCCGGCTCAAAGTCGTGGATGGCCGTTACCACGGTTTCCCCTGCTTTTTTTTGGGGGCAGACCGCATGCACCGTGTAGCCTAGGAGGGTGAGGGCCTGAAAGGGTACCATCGCCTCATAGTCTTCTACGTAGTCACCGACAATCATGAGGAGGAGTCCTTCTTTCATGATTCCCTTTTTAGAGCGCGATTTTAGGCTGGCAAGGAGGACTTTGGATGGAAAAGGAGTTCCTTTCAATGATACATGCGTATAATACACTTTCGCTATTGACAGGTTGGATGGGAGGGCTTAACTGCACAATAGGTAGTGGTATTGCCCTCCGACACCACAAAGGAAGCCACCATCCGGTGGCTTGCTTTGTGGGAGCGGGGAGGAACCCGCTAGGGAAAACAATCAATCCAGGAGGCACGCAATGGAACAGCTAGCCTTTGCCGGTTTAGAGCCGCTGGTGGAACGGCGTCTTCTTATCCGGAAACGAGACGGGCGGGTCGAGCCCTTCAACAAGGGGCGAATTTACCGCGCCGTTGAGAGTGCTTTCCGCGCCGATGCCGGTCTCCGAAAAGACGATCCTTTGCCCCTTGCCTTGTCAGAGAAAATTGAAGCGGTGGCTCAGGCTGTAGTGGAGACGGCTATGGCTTTGGCCGCTTATGGCGAAGAGCTCGAAGTAGAGAGAATCCAGGACTTGGTCGAAGAAGAGCTCATGCGGCAAGGCTACCATTCCGTTGCCCGCCGCTACATTGTCTACCGCGAGGATCGTCGCAAGGCTAGAGCCTTACGAGGAGACCGGGACATCTATGGCAGACCGATCGCAACATTACACGTGACCCTCGCCGATGGCACTCAGCGGCTTTTGGATGCCGATCGGCTTCGAAGGGAACTTATGCGGGCTTGCCGCGGGTTGGAAGACCGGTGCTTTTGGCAAGATCTTTTCCAGGAAACGTTGAGTTCCCTCTACGAAGGGGTCCGGGAGGAAGAGATCGAAACGGCGATGATCCTGGCCGCTCGTTCCCGGGTTGAGCGGGAGCCTGCCTATAGCTTGGTTGCGGCTCGTTTGCTTTTGGGTCGAATCTATCGCGAGGTTCTGGGGCAAAATCTTTTGGGATGGGATTTGCAAGAACAGCACAGACAAAGCTTCCCCCAGTTTATTCAACATGGGGTGGAAGCTGGACGTTTAGATCCCCAACTGAGATCGTTTGACTTGGAACGGCTCGCGAAAGCCTTGGATGTTTCTCGCGATCTTTCCTTTACCTACATGGGGTTACAGACCCTCTATGACCGTTATCTCCTTCAGGTGGACGACCGAAGGATCGAAACGCCCCAGTACTTTTGGATGCGAGTGGCGATGGGGTTGGCAATCGCAGAGAAAGAAAATCGGGAGGATTGGGCGATTCGCTTCTATGATGTTCTTTCGCGGTTCCTCTTTCTTTCCTCAACACCCACCTTGTTCAATTCGGGTACAGTCCATCCCCAGCTGTCTTCCTGCTATCTATTGACGGTAGAGGATGATCTAGAGCACATTTTTAAGTCGATTGCCGATAATGCAAAGCTATCAAAATGGGCTGGTGGCTTGGGCAATGACTGGACCAAGGTCCGGGCAACGGGTGCGTTGATTCGAGGAACCGGAGGCCGAAGCCAGGGAGTCATTCCCTTTCTTAAGGTTGCCAATGACACTGCGGTTGCCGTGAATCAGGGGGGCAAACGCAAGGGAGCCTTGTGCGCGTATCTGGAGACTTGGCATCTTGACATTGAAGATTTTCTCGAGCTTCGCCGCAATACGGGAGATGAGCGTCGCAGGACCCATGACATGAACACGGCAAACTGGATCCCGGACCTTTTCATGAAGCGTGTTTTAGAGGACGGTAGCTGGACGCTCTTTAGCCCGGATGAGGTTCCTGATCTCCATGAGCTTTACGGGCAAGCTTTTGAAAAGCGATATGTTCATTACGAAAAATTAGCCGAAGAGGGGAAGATACGACTTTTTAAAAAGGTTTCAGCTCGGGAGCTTTGGAGGAAAATGTTGACGATGCTCTTTGAAACGGGGCATCCCTGGATTACGTTTAAGGATCCTTCCAATATCCGTTCCCAAGAAAGCCACGCTGGAGTGATCCACTGCTCTAATCTTTGCACGGAAGTGCTTCTCCCAACCTCCAAAGACGAAGTCGCCGTGTGCAACCTTGGATCCATTAATCTTGCTGCCCATGTAACCGATCGGGGTTTGGATGAAGAGAAACTTGCCTCCACCATTCGCATAGCCATGCGAATGCTCGATAACGTAATCGACATTAACTTTTATCCCATTCCAGAAGCGCGGAACTCCAACCTTCGGCACCGGCCGGTAGGGCTGGGAATCATGGGGTTCCAGGATGCCCTCTATCGGCTTCGGATTCCGTATGCGAGCCAGGAGGCGGTGGAGTTTTCGGATTCCAGTATGGAACTCATTTCCTATTACGCGATTTTGGCTTCCTCGGAACTTGCACGGGAACGTGGTCCCTATCCCGCCTTTAAGGGATCCAAGTGGGATCAGGGACTTTTACCCTTCGATACGATCGACCTTTTGGAAAAGGAGCGCGGCGGATGGTGCGAGATCGACAGGACCATTCGCCTCGATTGGACACCCGTTCGGGAATCCATCCGGAAGTACGGGATGCGCAATTCCCACTGCCTGGCTATTGCTCCCACAGCTACGATTTCCAATATTACGGGCGTTTCCCAATCGATTGAACCCACTTTTAAAAACCTTTTTGTGAAGTCCAATCTCTCGGGTGACTTTACTACGATTAATGCCTATCTCGTCGAAGATCTCAAGAGGCTTGGTCTCTGGGATGAGCAAATGCTGGATGATCTCAAGTATTATGACGGATCGGTTCAGCCGATCGAGCGCATCCCGGCGGAACTGAAGGAATTGTATCGCACAGCTTTCGAAATTGAGCCTCGCTGGCTCATTGAATGCGCTAGCCGCAGGCAAAAGTGGATCGACATGGGCCAGTCCTTGAACTTGTACATTGCCGAACCCAGCGGAAAACTTCTTTCCGAAATGTACATGCTTGCCTGGAAGAAAGGACTCAAGACAACCTATTACCTGCGCGCTTCAGCGGCAACGACCATCGAAAAGTCAACGCTAGACGTCAATGCTCGTGGCATTGCTCCACGCTGGCTTCGGGAGAAAGGCCCTTCCGCGAACCTCTCGATTCAGCGGGGTCCTCGCCAGGGGGCGTGCTCGGCGGAGGATGGGATTTGTGAGAGCTGTCAATAGAAAATAGAGTCAAACGAAAAAGCCGAACGTTCACACGTAAAAGGAGGTGACTTCCATGGGCTGCTGCACTCAAGGGTCTTCGCGTCCTAAGCCATATGACTTGAGCAAAAGGATCAATGTTGAAGAAAAGCGCCTGATCAATTGTAAAACCGTCGATGTCAACCAACTTATGCCCATCAAATATAAGTGGGCTTGGGAGTACTATTTGAAGGGTTGCGCCAATAACTGGCTTCCGTCGGAAGTCCCGATGCAGCGTGATATTGAGCTTTGGAAGTCTAATAAACTCACGCCGGATGAGCGGCTGGTAATTCTACGCAATTTGGGATTCTTTGCCACGGCGGAGAGTCTTGTGGGGAATAACATTGTGCTTGCCATTTTCAAGCATATTACTAACCCTGAGGCACGGCAGTATCTTTTACGGCAAGCGTTTGAAGAAGCGGTGCACACGCATGCGTTTTTGTATATCGTGGAGTCGCTGAATTTGGATGAGCGTGAAGTGTTTAACATGTATCATGAAATAAACTCGATTCACGATAAAGATGCGTTTGAAATGACGTTGACGGAAGATATTGTGCGAGAGGACTTTCGGACGGATACGGTGGAAAACATCCAGAAGTTTTTGAAGAATTTGGTTGGATTTTACGTGATCATGGAAGGGATCTTCTTTTACAGCGGATTTGTGATGATTTTGTCCTTCCATCGGCAAAATAAGATGACCGGGATTGGAGAGCAGTTCCAGTACATCTTGAGGGATGAGACCATACACTTGAGTTTCGGGGTGGATCTCATCAATGGGATCAAGGAAGAGAACCCTGAGGTTTGGACCCCGGAATTTCGGAAAGAGTTGGAGGAAATGATCGACCAAGCAGTGGAGCTAGAGACGCTATACGCGATAGATTGTTTACCAAGGGGTGTTCTGGGGTTGAACGCAGGACTTTTCCGGCAGTATGTGGAATACATTGCAGACCGGCGGTTGGAGCGAATCGGGCTGAAAGCGAAGTATGGCTCAAGAAATCCTTTTCCTTGGATGAGCGAGACGATCGATCTTGTGAAGGAAAAGAACTTCTTCGAGACTCGGGTGACCGAATATCAGCATGGTGGCGTATTGGTGTGGTAGGGAAGCGAAGCGCTCCCGAGAGACTCAAGAGGGGCTTAGGGTTTTACCACTGGGCGTCGAGCCGGCGGGAAGTAGCTGGGTCGGGAGGTTCGGCTTGGAACAGAAGGTTTGTGCAGGTGGAGATGTCTTGTACCGAAGATCGGTAGCGGAGGAATGCTGCCTGTAGGGTAAGGGAAAGGAAAAGCTCAAGTTCACGGGAAAGAGAGGGTACGGAGTCCTTGAGTCAATCGAGGAAATCGGGCAAAAAAGCGCACCTGGAAAGTTTTCCACAAGGGATGAGGGGACCTCTTCACCAAATGTGTGGTCTAATCTGGGATGCTCTCGTCCTACGTTGGCTCTCGTTACACGGGAAAAGAAGAGTATAGAAGATGGCTCAAATCATATTTTTTTCCTTTAGATAGCTCGCCAGAGAGCTCATTTGCTAGAAAATACGCGCGCTGGGGTTTGAAGAAATAGCGTACGAAGAGCTGACCGTCCCGCAAGGATACATTCTTTTCAAAGAAAAAAGCGGTAGGCTAGACTTTCACTGTCCCAGGTGGCAGCTCGTCTGCGGGAAGAGGCAAACGCCCGTCCTTCCCCACACCCGAAGCCATCCCGTAGCAAAGACCCAGCTAGTTGGCCTATGTACTCAACTTCATTCTGAGGTGCTCCCACGAATAAGCTTATGTGTCCCTATATTGATTCGCTGTTGGCAACCTTTGGGACTTGAGACTCTAACGAATGTGCCTTTGCGAGGATGGAGCGGACATTCAAGGCGAAGGTCTGGGGAGAGAAAACGGGCATCCTAGCTATGATCGAGAAGCTGGCCCAATGTACGGACGGGATGGCGGCGCATCGGGGGATGGAGTCTTCATCCAAAGGTTATCTTATGGGGTATTCGAAAGTCGCATCGAAGTCACGCTAGAGAGCTAGACACCAAGGACGTTGCCCAACCACGACAATCAAAGCTTATCCAGGAAACTTGGCGATAATCATGCGGGTTGGTTAGGCTAAAGATGGATTCGCATGGCAGGTACCAATGTTTCGACATTTATACTTTGTGAGATAGTGGGGTTGCTTGTACGCCAGGCAAATCATTAAGATCGGCCTATTCCCCATAGAAACCTTGGGCGTCTTTGACCTCACTGTGAAGCTGCTATCATGGACTTTGCCCAAATAGCGCCAGAAGCGATGGAGGTGATACCTCCAGAAACCTCGTTCAATCCTCAACGCGACGGGATGGTGATCCAGGCTCAAGCGGACCAACTGGAGCCTCTGCTGGCTCCGAGGGTCTAGAGGTTCTACGAAGTGGTTATCGGCCCTTCTCCCACCCGAGCCCTTTTCGTGGAAAGAGAGCGTTCCGAGCGCGAGAAGACCCTACTCAAATTCTAGCAGCTGGCATTTCGGGGCGCTTATGATGAGACAAATTCTTTGCCTGGCGGCCTTGGGTCGGCACTCTACACCTGAAACGCTAGCTGAGCTACCTCATGATGCTTAGGATGGCGGGTTGGTTATTGCTGCCATTTGACGGTCTACTTGGGGAAAACCTAGAGCTTAGGAAAGCGGTTCAACGCTTCTTCATGAGCCTGGCTGCAGTAGTCGCCTTGGGGTACGAGATAGCTCGGAACGATGTCTTCGAGAGCATGGCTGGCATTAGCCAGCCGCTTGTAGATCGGAAGGTAAAGGCCGAGATAAAGCAAACCGTTGAAACGACTCGAATCTTTTAGCTCGGCCGCACCTCGAATG
>NZ_CAJNOB010000019.1 GCF_905250085.1 Candidatus Methylacidithermus pantelleriae | reverse complement strand
TCAACACGTGGCACCTATCCTTCGGAGACCAAACCAGATGATAGACCGTTGGATCGACCCCATTCCGGTGGGTGACCCTCTCGACGATCCACCCCATCCCACACCCCATGGTGCCCTCGGCACAGTCCCAATTGTTCGGGCAACGGAAATCGCCGGTTTCTTTGCGGAGGGCCTATGAAGAGCCGAAAATCCGCCCTGCAAGGGATGGTATCCTTTCTTCTGGGTCATGGAAGCCCGCCGGACATTCGCATGGTGGTTCGAGGGAACCTATGGGTAATTCTCCTAGCCGCTACCGGGGTGGGTTTGGTTGGGTTGGGCAAGCTTCTTTGGGCTTCTGAGCCCTTTCCAAAAGATACCAGGGCTTACGAGCTAGTTCTGCGGACCGTCCAACGTGATCGCCAGCTCCAGGCCAGGCGCAAGGCCTGGGATTATGAACTGTGCATCGATCACAAGCGACTCGATCCCCAGGGAAAGGTTCTGAGCGAATGGAAAGAATGCCAACTCGTCTCGCAAGACCGCCGGCCCGATTATGGTACAAGGCAAGGAGCGATTTCCCCATCCCACGACTCAAAGGGGGAATCCCCCTTTCAACTTTCTCGCGTCATCGACCACTTCTCCTACCAGCTTGCGGGAACGGACCATATCCATGGGGTCCCTTGTTATCGAATTGTCTATTTTCCTAAAAGGGAAGTGGTCGCAAGAAACCGCGAAGAAAAAGTCCTTCATCATGTTCACGGCACGCTCTGGGTCGCTCAAGAGGATGGTACTCTTATGAAAAATGAAGGGGAGTTGCAAGAACCCGTATCCATCGCGTGGATCCTGGTGACCGTTCGAGAGTTTCGCTTCACTTTTGACACCCAGCGCCTTCCCAATGGGGACTTTGGCCCACGAGAAATCCGTTACCGGTATTGGATTTCGTTCCCCTTTTTTCATTATCGAGAGGAAATCGTTCGAAAGATCTCCCACTTTCGTCGTGCAAAAACCTCCTTACCCGATCCAGAGGCCGGGTGCGCCTGTGGCCATCCCATCGAAGCCCAAAGAACACAAAAGAGTTCTGTCTGGGAAAAGAACGCTCCTTCGCTACCACCGTGCGGGTAATAACCCATCGGATTCGGAGCAGGCGGCAACAGCAACAAAGAAACCCCCACAGCTCCCGAGGCCAAAAAATATGCGAAACACCCCCCGCATAGCAGGTCCGCACCGGGACCATACGAACGGGTGTTTGTGAAAGGAGTAGCCACCCATAGAGTTCACTTTCCCACTGGTACTCCCACCCAGCCGGCATCCACTGGGAAAACACACTTCTTTTGACCAGCCGAAAGCCACACTGGGTGTCAACGAGCTCCCCTCCCACAATCGCCCGGAGAATTCGCGACATGGCCTGGTTAGCCCACCGGCGCAACCAAGGCATCCGGGGTGAAGATAGATCCCGCATCCCCAGGACTGCATCGACTCCCTCCCGTTTTTCCCAGAGCGCCGGGAAGTCCCCAGGGTCATGCTGACCATCGGCGTCAAGAAAGAGGACCCAACGACTCGGTGGAGCAACGAGAAGCCCTGTCCGGATAGCCTCGGTTTTTCCACGCCGGACCGGGTGACGGAAAACACAAGCCCCATGCAAACGTGCAATCGAGCTTGTCTCATCCGTGCTACCATCGTCGATGACAATCCTTTGGGAAACAAAACGGCCTAGCTCTTCTAACACAGCCCCAAGGTGGACCGCCTCATTGTAAGCAGGCAAGATGGCAATAAGCTCGCTCTCTGCTAGAGGATAAGACTCCCTTGTCATGCTAGAAGCCACCAACTTCGTATTTGATCCCCGCCCCAAATGAACATCGAAAAAAGTGGCAACCGATCCAAGAAACCATCGCTTCGCCACCCCTGCTGCAGAAGGTCGTTTTCCTTTTGCGCGGTCAACATTCTTTTCTCTACGGGAAAGGTTAGCGGTTGAGCCCCTCGAGCGTGAGCTTTGCGCTTCTCCTAGTTTCATGGCCACGTGCAATCAAGGGGAGCAGAGCCCCGAGCAGCTCACCCCCAACAAAAGCCAGATAACAGAAGTCGCTTTTTTCTCTGAAAATCCTTGGCCTTGGTCTGCCTGCAGAAAAGAGCGACTTGGCATGGCAAGAAAAAATTTTCATAGGAAAAAGAGCCAAAAACGTCCCCGAACTTTTGGGCCCCCTATGCGTGCACCCACTTCGCTTCCCGAGTCAAGCCCCTTGTGGGACCTCTGGCTTCAGACTGCCCGGCGCTTTCCCAAAGAGACCGCAATGTTCGAAGCTGATAGCAAGGAGACTCGGACGTTTCAGGAATTAACTGAGGAAGCCTGGGCCATGGCGCGGTCAGTCCCGGATCTTCCCCCAGGCAGTTCTTTTGCGTATTACGAACCTAACGGTATTGCATGGATACGCGCGTTCCTCGCGTGCCAAGCTCGTGGCTGGGTGGCACTTCCCCTCGATTCGACGGTTCCCGAACCAGCTCGCGCCAAGGAAGCTAGCTCGCTTGGAGCTCACTACCTTTGGCAACAAAATTCGCTTTTGCCCTTGCGCGCGGAGGGTCCGCTCCAAAAAAATGTGCTCTTAGCAAAAGTAAGTTCAGGCACCACAGGCAAACCTCGTGTCGTCCACTTGCGCCCTGAGAATCTCCTAGCCGAAGGTTGCCAGCTATTGACGAGCATGGGACTCAAGAGGGAAGATCGAAATCTTGGGATTATCCCCATGGGGCACTCCTACGGAATCGGCAATCTTGTGTTGCCGTTAATCCTTTCGGGAATTCCCCTGGTTTGTGCCCAGACGTTTGTTCCCAGCCAGATTCCCAAATGGATCCGTGACTATGCCATTACCGTATTTCCTGCGGTTCCAGTGATCTTCCGGGCGCTCTCGGAACTGGCTACTCCGCAAGATCTTTCCCCTCTCCGGCTTGCGATTTCCGCCGGGTCCCCTCTTTCTTTGGAGGTGGCTCGCCGCTTTGAAAAGCGTTTCGGTCTTCCCCTCCACAATTTTTACGGGACTACGGAAGCAGGTGGGGTGGCTTACGATCCTTCTGGGGAGGCAGCCTCGCAAAGGGGAGCCGTTGGCAGACCCGTGGTTGGGGTGATCGTCGACATTTCTTCCCAGGGGCGGATCCGCGTGAAAAGTCGCGCCGCTTTCGGACGCTACCGCTGGTTAACTCTCCCAGACCTTGGCCGCTGGAACGCGTTGGGCGAGCTTGAACTCATCGGCCGGATGGGCCAGCTGGTCAACGTGGCGGGGCGAAAGGTGGGGCCGGCGGAGGTGGAGGCAGTTCTCCGAAGCTTGCCCGGCGTGACTGACGCGTGGGTGGGTGTGGAAAAAAGGAACGATGCAGCCGTTCTGGTGGGTGCAGTGGAAACATCCCTGTCCGTAGAGGCGGTGTTGGACCTGCTTCGAGAACGCCTTCCCGCGTGGAAAATTCCTAGGTGTTTACTCTCTCTTAAAGAGTTTCCCAGAACCGCTCGCGGGAAGATTGCCCTCAGCAGGCTCAAGGAGGAGTTTCGCAAGGTTGAACCTGGATGGTCAAAACCCCAATCTGCCGCAGGTTAACGGAAAAATCGCAAACAAGCCTACAGCCACCCAATGTCGCGGGGAGGACTCACGGGCTTGAGGATCACAACGCGGCACCTGCAAAAAGCTCGCCGGCGGTAGCTTCTTGGGCGCCAAGATCGCGTATTTGGCGCGGCAACCCGGTAAAGTTCTTCCGGGCGCCCTGGGAAAAAAAATCCAAACCTCACCCTGCCTCAGGGCGGCAGGTAACCCCGGGCTAAAAGAATCTTTCCCCGAGCCACTGTCGTCTCTTGTGCCCGGAGAACGACTGCGAAGCTAGCTGCATGTTGGAAGGCTCCCTCCATTTGAACTTCGACCGTCACCCGCTCCGGCGGGCAAACGGGCCGGAAGAAACGAAACCGCTCCACCTGGGCAACCAAAACAAATGGTTGATTTTCCTTTATCATAAGATCCATCCACAAGGAACCGGCTGCCTGAGCTGCTGATTCAATGAGAAGCGCAGCAGGAACAATGGGATGGCCTGGAAAATGGTCCCGAATCAAGGGATGGTCCGGTTTCCAGTCGTAGCAGGCAAGGGCCTTTTTGCGATCCCG
This sequence comes from Candidatus Methylacidithermus pantelleriae, assembly GCF_905250085.1. GTDB lineage: Bacteria > Verrucomicrobiota > Verrucomicrobiia > Methylacidiphilales > Methylacidiphilaceae > Methylacidithermus > Methylacidithermus pantelleriae. Next base: position 16,789 of record NZ_CAJNOB010000019.1, on the reverse strand, counting down.
GTCGATCTGGATGGAATCAAGAAAGATAAATGCGGGACCGTGAGGAAGAGTTGGGCGCATAGGAGATGGGCCGTTATGGCTGACGCCGATTTTGAAGAGCAAAGGCAAACCACTGGCTAGGATAAGCAAGCAACACCGGACGAAAGACCTGAAATAGGGCGCGCGCTAACTCTCGGGTCGCTTGGTCGGCGGATAAACCCTCGGGTAGGGAGATAGGAGAATAGGCTTCTACCCGGTACCGAGAGGAAGAACTGCGCACAACCACGGCCGGAACAATCGGTACGCCGCAGCGGTAAGCTAGGTACAAAATCGAGCCAGCACAGCACAGCGTTCCTCCCGGCAACTCCACGTCAACCAGGGGTCCTCCAAAAGGACGATCGATCAGAGCGGCCACAATTTTGCCCTTTTTCCATGCGTTGCAGATCGCAACAAAGGCGAAAGGATCCCTTCCGACCTCGAGGGTGTCCATACCCCAACGCTTTCGATATTGGGCTCTCCAACGGGTTAACTCAGGATCGGGTTCTGGAAGCGTCAGGACCACTACCGGAAGGCCGAGCTCGCAGACGGCAAGGCCACCCAGTTCAAAGAAACTCATATGGAGAGTAGCCAAAAGAATTCCCTTCCCTTGAGCTACCATTGGAAAAAGGTGATCCTGACCCCGTTTTTCTTCGATCAAGTCTAAGGCCGTCTTTTTGGAGCGACCCGCCAGAAAAAAATAGTCAGCCAACACCTTTCCAAATTCGCTGTAAGCTGCCACGGCGAGCTTTCGTTCCCAACCGGGCCGAAGGATTTTCCAGTTCTGAGCGATCCTTTCGACTCGGCGAGCGGCCAATCGCCCATAGCACCATCCTGCCCATCCACCGCAGGCGCGTAGCAAGCTTCGCGGCAAAAATCGAGCCAGGGTGCTGGCCACCTGAAAATAGGCAGCCCGATAGAAACGCTTGGAAACGTGGGCGTAGGGATCAGCGGGAGGGTCTGGCCGAAAACTTTCCCCACCCATACGTCTTACTCCCTACGCGCTCACCGCGCTTGGGAGTAGGATAACCTGGGAACGATTTGCCACCGCTGGTTCAGCCAGCAGATGCCATAAAAAAGCCATACCCGCCATCGAATCCAAAACGAGGGTTCTGTGTTTCCGGCCAGAAGCTGGAGCACCCCTTGCCGAAGGCCCAACGGGGGTTTAGGAACCATAAATACCTCAAAACTTTTTGGGTCGTAAAACATGCGGATCATCTGGTAGAAAACCCCGGTCATGTCCTGGATGGCACGAGTGTAACGCGCTTGTTCGCTCTGACGAAACGCTCGTTTGTCAGCTAACCACGCCCGCCGGACGTACTGCGCCGCCAATCGAGCACTCCGAAGTGCTATCGTAACCCCGGAAGAAAAGATGGGATCGATAAACCCCGCAGCATCCCCTAGCAAAAGCCACCTTGGCCCGGCAACGATGCGGTACCGGTAGCTGTAATCGGCGGTCACGTAATAGTCGGAAAGGCGGTGAGCATGGCGCATCCGGTAGGAAAGCTCGCGATGCTCCCCTTGGACACGCAGAAAAAACTCTTCCGGGGTTTCGCGACGCTGGGTAAAAGTTTCCACCGTCTGCACCAAGCCCACCGAAGTTTTGACGCTGTCCAGGGGAATGAACCAAGCCCAGCCATCCGGGAGCCGGACAATGGTGATGTGGCCTTCTGCCCTTCCGTCATTGCGGCGCACCCCGGCAAAGTGGGCGTAGACAGCACACCGCTTGGGAAGCGGGCAGGGTTCCTGGGGAAGGCGTAACCTACGCGCAAGCCACGCGTCCCGGCCTGTTGCATCCAGCAACCAAAAACTTGAAAGCTCATCAACCCTCCTTCCCCTTCCCTCCTCCTGGTACCGGAGGGTCAGTTGATCCTGACCAAAGGAGACGTCACACACTCGGGCAGGACAAAAAAGCGTAACGCCAGAGCGCACCGCCTGTTCCAAAAGGATGCTATCAAACCGAGCACGTTCTACCTGGAACGTCCGTTGGTACCCAGCTGGAAGACTATCGCTAAACCAGAATCTTTGGAGCGACGACGAGTTGGAGAGAACAAACTCCGCTCCTAGCTTAGGCATGAAACCAGCCGCTTCCAGCTCCTCCCATACCCCAAGGTCCCGTAAGATCGGATTGGCATAGGGAAGAAGCGATTCTCCAATGTGAAAGCGTGGGAAGCGTTCCTTCTCAACAAGCACAACCCGAAGCCCAGCCTTGGCTAAGAGAATGGCCGACGCACTTCCCGCGGGCCCACCGCCAACGATCGCTACATCGAACGACTGGTTCATGGGGAAAGTTCCAGTTTCCGCGACAACCAATGGCGCAGCTGGGCCAGGGTCGCCAGAGCTTGACGGGCCTCCTCGGGATCTTCGACACTTACGCCATACTTTTGTTGGATGGCCACTATAAGTTGTAAAGCGTCAATAGAATCCAGCCCGAGACCCCCGGGTCCAAAAAGAGGGGTTTCTTCGCGAATCTTCTCTTTGGGCACCGAAAGCATGCAGCTTTGCTGGAGAAGTTCTTGCAATTCCTCCAGCGTGACTTCTGTCCCCTGGATCTGGCCCTCTTTTTTTTCGCTCACCCGCGCTCCTTCTCCACCACTTTTCCCCAAGCGGCTATCGCCGTAGACCCCGGCCCCTTCCAATCGGCTCACGGAGAACCCCCGCTACGCCGGCCCGCACAAGGGCAAGAAAGTTTTGAACCGGGCCCCCAAACCGCAAGCGTTTGCTATTTTGTGCCTTTTTCCCTTGGCCCTCGTCCAAAAGAATTTTTTTTGGCCCTCCGCCGACGGCTAGCCTTTATGCTGCGTTAACAAGCAAAAAAAGGCTACTCTGCCAAGCCTAAAAGTTCTAGCACCCGCTCCCAGACAATCCAACCGACGGGCATCGCTTGCCCGGCTGCGTAAAGCCACTTAGCCCCTGAAAGAAAGAAGCTTTCCCATGCGGGTCAAGCATGGAGCCAATGGCAAAAAAAAGCCTCTAGCGCTTTTGCCTCCTTTCAGGTGGGCTTACGCCCTGCTTGCCCAGGCCTGCTATGAAAATCTTGCTACTCCAACGACAAGGCCTCCGAGTTGCCTGGATCGCGCTCGTGGCGTTGTTCGGCCTACCAGCCTGGGGAAAAGGAGAAGAGTTGCCGGAATCCAAAGCTTCCCTACCAGCGAATGCCTCCCAGGATACCTCCTTGTGCGGTGTTGTGGAAGATTACTTCCTCCACTGGTTCGATCGAGTCGATCAAGCCCGAGCAACACAGCCTAAGTGGATGGTTCCTGTGGTCACGATCCCTCCTACGCTACAGGAACTCTTTCGGTTTGATACCTTCTTTCAAACGCTACCGAACGGGACGAATCTTACGAACCTTGGCGGAGGTCGAACTCTTCAACTCGTTCCTTGGGACACCCTTGAGGTGGACTTGGGCTATCCGCCCTACCTAACGCGATCCCCGAGCAGCCCAAAGGCCCCCGATGGTTGGGGTGACACGACCTTTCAGGTAAAGTATCGTCTTGTCTCCAGTACGGAGTTGGAAGGGAACTATGTTGTAAGTGCGGACCTTGGGTTTACGGCACCGACAGCCGACGAGCGAGCCAATAGCGTGGCGCATGGCCATGCGGTCTACACGCCGGGGGTGCTTTTTGGAAAGGGCTGGGGAGAGATTTTTGACATCCAGGCAAACCTCCTTGTTTCAGTCCCCGATGGAGGACCGGCAAGCAAGCTTTTCCTGTATAACGTGGTCTTTCAAGGACATGTCGCGAAGGTACTTTGGCCCGAACTGGAACTCAATGGGACTTACTGGATCGATGGGAGCCTGGAAGGAAAGCACCAGCTTTTTCTTACACCAGGCATTGTCCTCGCTCGGTTTACGATTTTTGATCGACTCCAGTTTGGAATTGGAGCTGGTTACCAAATTGCGCTTACTTCTCATCCACTCACCAATCATAACTGGATTCTGACGCTGCGACTGCCCTTTTGACCGGCCCACAAGCGAAAGGTCCAACCAAAACGGGGAAAATCAAGCGCCACGGCGGAGTTGTCCGTCGGGGTTTCCCTGCAAAAAACTTGCCCAGAAGCCACGAGCCACGGCTAAAAATCCGTCCGTTTAAGGCGTTTGGGCTTTTTTCAAATTATTGCTGCAACCCTCCGGGATTTTCTTGCACAATCACCGACTCAATCACAATCCCATTCAGAGACCCAGCTGAGATTTCCGCAAGGGTTTGCTCTTGAAACAGAGGGAGCAGCTTCTGAAGGTTACTTCCAGTTAGCCAAATGTCATGACTTAGCGTTCGAATAAATCCTTTTTTCCCGTCGTGTTCCACGTCGGCAAACAATACACGACGGTAGGGATATAGCCAAAACCGTTCCGGCGTCACCACGGCAAAAAATGCTGTCGGACTCGGGACCACTCGCATTCAGCCTGACCTCCTCGAAGCTATTTGCAGATTCTCTTGATTCATTCCTCTTCAAGCATCAGTTCTTCGTTTGATCCGAAATGATCGTTACTAACGTCCCGCTAACCTTCGTGGCATCGCTCGGGTTAAGTACAAGCCTTTCGTTTCCTTTCAACCCCTCCAAAACCTCGACCTTATGCCCATCGTCGTACCCGGTTTCCACGCGTTGGAGTTTTGTGCGGCTTTTTTCATCCACCGTAACGACATACTGGCCATCTGGCTGTTGCACGAGAGTGTTTACCGGGATCGTGAACCGCCCCGCCGTTGGCAAGTGAAACCGCACGTTCACATACAATCCAGGTAAAATTTCCTCCTTTGGGTTGTTAATATCTACCTCCACAAGAAGCGTTCGAGACGCGGGATCCAAACCCTCTGACGTTCGAATTACCTTCCCCCCAATGGGCTGATCCGGCCGTTCAGGAATGATCACCTTTGCATCCAAACCAGAACGGACAGACAAAGCATAGGCCTGAGGAACAGCAACATAAATGCGAAGAACATCGACCTTTGCAAGACGATACAGTTGATGGGTGGCCCCCTGCCTCCCTTCGTTTTGACCAGCCACAAGCGTTCCAATATCGATGTTTCGTGCGGTAATAACTCCGCCAAACGGAGCACGAACCTTTTCAAACGCCTGCCAACCGAGCCAGCGGTTGAGATCCGCTAGAGCGGCTTGGTAGTTCGTCCTCCAATAGTCCACGTCCTGTTGGGAAACAGCGTGGGCTTGAAGAAGCGCTTGATAACGGTCAAGGCTTACCTTGGCAAGTTCCACCTTCGCTCGGCTGTTTTCTACTTGCTGGTCGACCTCAGGAGCTTCAATCTCACAGAGAAGATCTCCCTCTTTAACGTGAGCCCCAATATCCACATACCACTTCTTAATGTAGCCGCTCACGCGCGCCCAAATGGGTGTCTCGTGATACCCCTGGGTAGTACCGGGAAGCTCAAGATCCGTGTAGGGAGGTGTTGGGGCAGGGTGCACGACTTGAACGTATACTTTCAATCCCTCTTCTCGCGTCCAGAGAAGTGCTCTCCATTCCCAGGCCTTTCGAAGGAGACCTATCGAAAGAAGGACTATACAAATCGCTCCGACTCCCCAAGCGGGATGCCGTTTGCGAAAAAAGGAAAGGAGTCTTCGAACCCAAGCGCCGACCCAACGCGTAACCGGAGAGAGCGGCCTTGGGAAGGGAGCTCGCACCAATCGATCCCTTAACTCGGAAGATCGGCCCCCCCCGTCCCTTGAACCCACCGGTGAAATGGGCTTGTCCTCTGGCTCCCCAGTCAAAATCCTTTTTTCCCGCTCCGGATGATCTGTCACGAGGCCTTCCTACCGCGGAGGAATGTAAACACTGCAGGCACAAAGAAAAGTGTGCCAACCGTGGCCAAAAGCAACCCTCCAATTACCGCCCGGCCTAGGGGGGCATTTTGCTCTCCTCCTTCAGAAAGTCCTAAGGACATGGGCAGCATCCCAATGATCATTGCCAGTGCGGTCATGAGCACGGGTCGAAGCCGCACTTTGCCAGCTTCTAAAGCCGCTTGCAACGCAGCTTTTCCGGTCGCTAGCTCCTGGTTAGCAAAGGTGATAAGCAAAATGCTATTGGCGGTAGCCACACCCACCGTCATGATCGTTCCCATGAGCGAAGGAACGCTAAAGGTCGTGTGCCAAAGAAAAAGAGCCCATAGAATGCCGCAGGCTCCCATCGGCAATGCCATGAGAATGATCAAAGGATCGAGCCACGACTGAAAGTTCACGACCATGAGGAGGTAGACCAAAATGACCGCGAAAGCCACTCCAAGTCCCAGCCTTCCAAACGCCTCCCTCATGCTCGTTACCTGCCCCACCACCTCGATCCGGTACAACGGAGGCAGTTCCTTGCGAATGGGGCGAAGAACCCTTTCGATATCACTCGCTACTCCTCCTAAATCCCTTCCCTGGATGTTTGCATAAACATCTAGCGCCGGCTTCATATTGGAATGGGTCACCACGGCCGGGCTGTCCCGCCGGTACAGCTTGACCACGTTGGCCAAAAGAAGAGGATTCTGCACATTACCCAAAAGCGTCTGGGTCGATTCGGGCCCAAAGGCCGACCTCCCTCGACCATTCAGAGGGGTAATCGTAAGCCGCAAAAGGTCCCCAGGGCTCCGAATCCGATTCTGTGGCGTGAAAACGAGAAGCGGATAGCTAATGGTTGTCTTTGGATCCACCCAGTACGTGGGGGCGACCATATAACTGGAACTTAGCTGGGTCAAAATGTTTTTCGTTATATCCGCCTGGGTTAATCCAAATTCCATCGCTCGCACCCGATCCACGTCCAGCCGGATCGTCGGGTAGTCCATCCGCTGATGCAGGTGCACGTCCACTGCCCCCAGAACTCTCCGCACGGCCGCTTCTACCTTCCTTGCGATTTGATATACCCTGTCCTCATCCGGTCCTATGATTCGAATATCGATGGGCGAAGCCACCCCAAAGTTTAATACCTGGTTAACCATATCGGCCGGTTGAAAGAAAAAAGAAAACGAGGGGAAACGCTTGGGCAATTCCTCACGCAGCCGCTTCATGTAGTGGGCCGTTGGCTTATGTCCTTCTTTCAAAGAAATCAAAATTTCCCCGTCAAAGGGGCCTTCGGTCATCGAGTCACTAAAAGCCAACGTCGTTGAGAAATACACCGGGAGCCCGATGTTATCCACGATTGTCTCTAACTCGCCAGGAGGAATCAATTGCCGGATCGCTTCCTCAACCTGAGCAAAGTAGACTTCAGAAGTCTCTAACCTTGTTCCGGTCGGCGTATAAACATGGAGCCGCATAAGGCCAGCATCTGCAACCGGGAAAAAGTCCCGGCCTATAAAAGGGAAAAGGCAAGCGCTGATACCAAAAAAGACAAAGACGGACTGGAAAAATTTCTTTCGGTTTTCTAAAACCCATTGGAGCACTCGCTCGTAGGAATTTCGTAGGGCAAAAAACCTCTCTTCAAAAACCTCGTGCGCTTTTTCGATCCATTGCTCAAAAACCCGCCGTGGGACTGCCTCGCTGTGTTCCAACGGCAAAAGAAGGTTCGCCATGCACGGAACCAGGCTCCGAGAAAGGAAATAGGAAAAGAGCATAGCGAACACCACGGCTAAAGCCATGGGAATAAAAAGAAATCGAGGCGGCCCTTCCAAAAGAGTCACGGAAGTAAAAACGATAGAAATCGAAAGCGTCGCCACAAATGCAGGCTTCGCAATCTCCTGAGCAGCATCAACAATCGCCTGGATCATAGGTTTCCCCATGGAAAGATGCCTATGCATGTTCTCGATCGTAACGGTCGCATCATCCACAAGGATCCCCACCGCGAGCGCAAGGCCGCCCAACGTCATGAGGTTCAGGGTGTATCCCAATCGAGAGAGAACGAAAAGCGCCACAAGCACGCACAAGGGAATCGAGGTGAGAACAATGAGCGTGCTCCGCCAGCTGCCCAGAAAAAGAAGGATCATAAGACCCGTGAGCGTGGCAGCCATAAGCCCTTCGGTTACCACACCCTTAATGGCTGCCCGAACGTAGAGAGATTGATCAAAGAGCTCCTTGATGGTAACCCTTGGGTTGGCCTTCCGTAACTCTGGCAAGAGTTTCTTGATTTCGTCAACAATTTCGATGGTGGAAGCCCCTCTTCCTTTGAGCACCGTCAATAAGGTCCCACGAATCCCGTTGGATCTTACCAGATTCCATTGGGGAGCGCCTCCCTCATGGATATGACCGATATCCCGCACATAGATCATTCGATCGGAAGGAAAGATTCTCAGTGTCCCCCTGGGAGGGTCTACTTTCTTTATGGGATAGTCGTTGATTTCGGCCAGTCGCGATGGGACGTTATTGAGACTCACTAAGTAGTCACGGTTCCCGATCTTAACATCACCAGATGGCAAGTCGACTACCTGAGAATTCACGACCTGAAGGACCTGGTCCGCAGAGAGCCCTCGGGCCAGAAGCTCGTTTGGATTGACATCCACGGTCATCCATCGAACATTGCCCCCCCAGGGCGGCGGCATCGTGGCTCCTCGCACCGAAAGGAGATCCCTCCGCAGTTGATAGAGTGCATAATCAGCCAAGTCTGCATCGGAGAGAGTCGGACTGGAGACCCCGATTTGCAGAATGGGAACCTCCGAAGCGTTGAAGCGGAAGATTAAGGGCGGCGTTGTTCCCACAGGCATGCGCTTGACGTTGGGTTGAAGGATGGCTTCAACCTGAGCAATGGCTAGCGAAATATCGACGCCAGGCTGAAAATAAACACGCGTGATTGAAAAGCCGTAATAGGACGTGGACTCAACCCTTTTTACCCCTTCCACGTAGTTCGCGATGGAATAATCGCTGAGAGTCGTTATGTAATTTTGCATCTCTCGAGGCGGAAGCCCAAGATACTGCCAGACGATCGTTACCACTGGAATGTCGATCTCTGGAAAAATGTCCGTCGGTGTGGTTGAGATGGTAAAAAGGCCCAAAATGAGAATCGCGACCGCCATTACAGCGATGGTAAACGGCTGCCGCAGCGCAAGCCGAACGATCCACATGGCAGAAAAGAGTCGCCGTCGACCGGCGAACGTCTCGACTAGTAAACCACATGTTGCTCTGTAAGTCAATTGCAGAGAGCCTGAAGGAAGGCTTCGGGAAGCCTCGTCCTACTTTCGGCCACCATGCCGAACTTTTCTGACGAGCGCTTGCGTCTTTCAAAAGCTATCTCCTGTTGCTTGAAGGTAAATGACTGTAGCCGAACGAGTAAATGGTGTCGTCCTGTCTACCGGATCCACTTGCACCCATTAGGAAAAAAAGAGGAAGGAGGACCACTTTGTTGGAGGAGCTCGTTTCCTCCTTTGGATATTCGGCAAAGCATTCGCCGCGGAAATTTCCCTTCCGACAGAAGCCGGGCTACGCGGATAACCGAAAGACCAGGAAGGGTGTGGGGTAGCTCTTTGAGGAAGCCTTTCGAGATCCATTCGGTTCGCAAGCGGGCGGTGAGCCCGCAGGCCAGCAAAGACATGGGGATGGAAGCCCGGACTTAGGTCTGTGGACTCCCGTGAGATACGCAACGGACTTCCAGGGGATTTTGAGCTGGGACAGGCCGACTCTCGGTAGCTCAATCGTTTCCCGTGGACTAGGACTTCTCGGGTAGAAGAGGCCTTGTTGATGGGCCACGTACTTCACAGCATTTACGGGGTTAGAGGCAAGAGAGCGCCCGAGCCCACTGGACTCTCCAGTTTGACCGAGTCGCCTCTTTGCCCCATCGTTTAGGGAATCTCGGCCAATACCTCCTTGGCACAAGCCGCCCGGCTTTCCCGCCGGGCCCGATCCCTCAAGGCCTAGTCCATTTTCCTCCGGGAATCACCTATCGAACCCCATTGCCTCCAGCCTCCATCACTTAGCTCCCGTCGCTAACCGAAAGGTGCCGGTCTATTGGGAAGATCCCGAGAATCGCTCCCGGAGCTTTGGCTCTCTTGGCTCAACTGACATGGGGAAGGCCCCTCTCCTTCGAGCGGTTCCAAGTTCCGCCGGCTTTGTTCCCTCCTCCATCGAAAACAAAGGCTCTTTGTTGGATCCCCAACCGTTGTTGGAGTGTCAGGAGCGACCCCACAAGAGTCTTCCCATCTGCCCGGTTTCCCGGCAGAAACCTCCCCGGGCATCGGGGACTCCTCGAGCATGGCTCGCAATCCAGAAGAAACACTTGACTCCGATCCCCTCGGTGATCCTGGCAGTGTCCGTAACGGGCCAACCCCTCCGGCCCAGCCCCCCTCAAGGTACACGCGGGAAAGATCATAGAGCACAAGACTCGTTCCCGGCAGTGGACCATCGCCATAGAGCTTCTTTTTCACCCGGCTCCAAACCCCGCTCCACCCATCCATCGCCCGGTACAGCTCCGGTTCCTCCAACTCCTTTGCTTGCACGCCACATAGTTCCGCCAAAAGGGTTTCCTTTTGTTTCCTCTCGCAACGGACACTCGGAAGAAGGAAAAGGCAAGACCCAGCCAACCCAGTAAACGGCCGGAAGCGGTTGCCTGGCTCCAATCTCTCCCCTGGGCAGGGGTGCCGCCGAAGGCGTTGGCTTGAAAGAGCCCAGAATCCTCGTAAGCTCGTGGTCTGCTCCTCGTGCGACCCGAGAGGTCACCACTCGAGCATGCCTCCCCACACAGGATGGCGCAAACTTCTCAAAGCGAAAAAGCGAGGAAAGCCAAAACGGTCCTAGATCGGCTGCAAAAGGGCCGAACGCCCCTGTTGGCGTCCCGCTTTCCGCTGCCCAGGTCCAGAATCGTTTTCGGTATCGTACGGGCACGCTGTCACTCTTTGATGGCCGCGCATCGAGGCCACCCGACGCAGGGCCTCCCTCAAGGAAGCGTTGAAATGGGACGAGCAGCCGCGAAACGTCGGGAAGAGAATTACCTCGTCCCCCGCGGTCGCCTGCAATGGAAACCCGGACAAGGAAGGATCGAGTCTCGAGCGTGCATTTGATACACTTCTCTTTCCATGTGTACTACCTAGCGATGGTCGATGGAGCTTCGCCGGCCGTCACAACGAAGGAATTCCTGCCCCACAAAGCTGGCAGCTGGGGTGCAAGCGCGAGAACTTGTGGCAAAGAATGGCTGACGACCCCTCCCTTGGTCAGGCGCGCGAGATGATCTATACGCTACTAAAGATCGCAGCCGGCAAGCCGCTGAACCTAAATTAGCATGACCTCGATCTTGATAGGATTGGCATTCTTCTCGACAGAAAGATTAAGCATCCCCCTTTGACCCACCAATCGATGGGTTCCACCAGCATCTTCCCCCGCTGCTTCAGACACCCTGCGACAGGATCATTGCACGACAACACGACGTTCCGATTGGTGCAATACAACACTCTGGCTCTTATACACGTGTTTTTTTCTTCTGCTTCTCTGGCAATCCTACGCGCTTACTCTCGGCTCAATCCCGCGGCTTGCACCGCCGTTTTGGTCACGCCAAAGGTGAGTCAAGGGAGCAGCTTTTCTAAAATACCCACTCCCCTTTCATCTGCCCAAATTGGATCATTCCAGCTTTGGACAGGGGATATGCAGCCGCCTCTAGTGTAACCTCTACCGTGCCTCGCCTTTTCTTTACCCGCACCCGGGCGTTTGGCGTTGTGACTAAGCGGCTTGACCATCCCCCCTCAACGCGGTGTGCTATGGGAAATATCCGGTTCTTTTGGCCAACTACAAAGAAGAACCTCTTTGCCTGGTCGTACTGTACCCCAGGAAATCTCACTCGATACGTGCGCTCCTCGTGCCACTCAACGCGATTGTAAAATTGAGCATTCTCAAACGTAAGAACCGCATACATTTCCTTTCTCTTATAATCCCATTCCAGCCACCGACTGGTTAATATCATATCGGGCCAGTCCAGCTGAATCCGGTCGGGACTAACCATTCGATACACACCTCCAGCCTGCGTTCCTGCACCTGCTCGGAAACCCGACCCGATTAAACACCCGCAACCCACCAGCCAAATGAAAACTCTTAAAAGCCTTATTGCGAGCGTGGGTAGAGGGGATCGCACCTCCCTTTGGCCCGCACACCTGAAAGCGCCGAAACCCCTTCTTACCCAAGGGGTTTTCGGACGATCGATCTTCTCACCGAGCCGAAATTCACAGGTGAACGCTTTCATTCTCATTTCTCCATACAACCACCCAAACTTCGAAATCCCTCAGTTTTCTCCGCGCGGAGTGCACGTTTCTAAAGGTTCTAAAAAAAACTGACCTGTAAATGAATCTTTCGTCGAATGGTCAAAACGTTCCTCAGAGAGACATGCAGGCGTCCCGACCACACACCATGGACAGGAATCCTCCTACAGATTCAGCGATCGTTTGTCGCCCCATATTCCAAATGTTGGGGACGCAGGTTTGGCTCCCTTGCCAAGTCAAACCTAGCCCTGAGGGGTTTGCGGCGTGGCTTTTCGAATCTTCTCCCTTGCTTCCAGAATTCCTCTTACCTCATGGCCTATCGGAAAGAGCGAAAACCGAGTCTCTTTGCCCAACACAATTCTTTCTCCGAAAAGACCTCGCTTTCTCTCAGCCACTAAAAACTGATGTCCCGAAGAATCCTGGGCACAAAAAAGGCCCGAGTTTTCATCCAAGGTGACACCCGGAAAGGAGAAGGAACGAAATGCCTCCACATCCGTAGCTTCCTTGTTCCGGAAAAGATCGTCACGAAACGAAACCGAGACAACCAGTACCTTTCGTTCCTTATCCCATCGCACGCCTACCAGTCTTTGGGTCATCCCTCCCCGGAGGATCCGCATCGTTTCCAGGCTCTCCAAACGAACGGCCGCTTCTTGAGCCATGGACCACCCAGGGAAAATCCCCAGGCATCCCAGGCCTGCTAGACAAGCCCATAAAGTCCTCACGAGTCCAAAAGCAGGCATTGCGTCCGATTGGAAACCCTTCTAGTAGGACCATTCCCGGGAGCGAACCGGTTGTTTCCCGGACGCATTGGCCTCTAGCTCAACGGAAACAAGACCGTCTTCCGATCGAATACGCAGGTGGGCGTTTGGTGTGGGTACAACACGCCCGGTTCTACTCTTTGCGACAGGAATCGTTCTTTTTCCTGGCCCATGAAGGACAAGAAGTCCCGTTTTGGGGTCTTCGGTGACCCCGGGCAATCGAAAACGGTAGGTTCTTGTAATCGGAGGTTGAGTAACGTCTACGGTATAAGGACCACTACTAAAGGTGACCACGGCGGAAAGTCCCCGCCGGCTATTCCAATGAAGGGACCGAGACTCTGGAACCATTTGAGATTGCGGAAGCTTAACCTTGTCCGGGCTGACAACCCGAACAAGCTCTCCGTGAAGTGCTGTTGTACTCCCTAAGACGAGCCATCCAAGAAAGACCAGGAATTTCCTACCCCACCAACGACTCGGGTTCTTTTGAACATGCGAACTATCGAGAACTCGCTCCAACCTTTTCACCATATGCTCCTCCTCCCTTTCTTCGTTTAGGTTTGTAACTTGCTCTTGGCCTTTTTTTCTCACTTCCCAAACCCGCTTCGCCCGTCACCTCTTAGGCGCACCCCTGCCGCGTCAAATCCAGCGTTCCTCCTTCCCTCCAAATCCGAAGGATCCACCCGTCGCGGTCGGCAGGTAAGCACATCCCACCTAGTATCCTCCATGCACCGGCCCGGTATCAATGTTTTGGAAAGTGCCTGGGGGGACACGAGACGAACTCGTCTCGCGGCCCACCGGTGGAGATCCTCCCGTTGCGCATCCCGTAAGAATGCATCCCGCAAGCCAAACTCCTACAACCCCTGCAACGAAGCTTAAAAACTTTCTCATCTGGTCCGTTCTTCCTTTCTCCGCATACATACATTGGGCGCCAGACGCTTCTTTCCAAGCCCCTTTTTCTGGTTAGTCAACATGTCTGGGTATCGTATCTAGCAGACAGGAAGACCGACAGGATTTTCGGTTTCGGCTTGGTTGGTTACACTTTCTTCCCAGTGTTTACCACCACTCCCAAACACCCCGGCTTTTTCCTCGAACAGGGGTGTTGAAAAAGCTAGCACTGCACCCGCCACCACGGTTGCGGGCACGGACCTCTGTCATTGCCTTTCCAAAAGGGCCTACTAACACAAGCCCAAGCCACTTGACCTTCCCAGCTCTCTCGCCCTGATCCCCATTTGTTCCGCTTATCTCACCTTCTCGGATGTCTGCGCTTAGAAGTACTATCTTTGGCCACCTTATCCTTCCGTACCGAACGGGTTTTCTCCGTAAAGGCACCGTGGAATCACGGGGCTTGTCTTTTTCTGTGCCGGCGCTTCCGCAAAACGCATCGTTTGGAGCACCAGCTGGATCAGGTCCTACGGGCTCGGTTCTTTAGCGCAGCGAAATAAACTTGGACCCCGCTACCAATCGCTGTCCCTCCATACTTTGGGCAAAGCGGATAAAGTTCTCGACTTCTCCTTTGGGCTTCCCATTGGTGTAGAATAGGATGGGTCGCGCCAATCCATACTTGTGACTCCTCACAGCCGCTTCACTGGGAAACACCCCATCTACCGCGATGATCTTCACTCCCGGAGGCAACTGGCCCGTGGGAAATGGGACAAAGCCAATCGCCTTAGGATCCTGAGCAACAGCCTTTACCATCGAGGCCGCATCCTTCACTTTTGGAATGTCAGAATCCCACGGATGACCTCGCAGAGCTTGCTCTTGAAAGACCGCGCCGCAGCCGTTAGGCTCGCTGCTGACCTGGATCGTCATATTCGCAAAGTTTCGAGATTCCTTTAGGGACTTCGTACTCTCGGAACCCGCGCAACCCGCATAGGGGTGAATCACATCCCCCACGCCACCCACGGCTTTCCAATCCCTTATCTTACCCTCGTAGATTCCCAACAACGCAGCCCGGCTTATGTTGGAAACTGGATTCGAGGCATGAACGATCACTGCCACCGCCTCGTAGCCTACCAGGTGCGGCTGCAACGCCACCCCGTGGTCCCCAGCCAGCTGTCTTTCGGGCACCTTGGGCCTTCGGCAAGCAAGGCCTAGTTGGGCCTTACCGAAAGCCAAATGGTGAAACGCTTGGCCCGAATGACCGGTCGAAACCTGAAACCGTACCCCCGGGCGCCTCGCTTGGTACGCTTCGCTTAGTTTCGGAAAAAGTGACTTCCCCACACTCGCCGAGCCGGCCACCCGGATAATTTCTCCGCATACC
Source organism: Candidatus Methylacidithermus pantelleriae (assembly GCF_905250085.1). Taxonomy (GTDB): domain Bacteria; phylum Verrucomicrobiota; class Verrucomicrobiia; order Methylacidiphilales; family Methylacidiphilaceae; genus Methylacidithermus; species Methylacidithermus pantelleriae. The sequence goes on along the minus strand of NZ_CAJNOB010000019.1, from coordinate 1,667 downwards.
ATCTCGGATCCGACTGCCAGTCCCGTAACGACTACCGCAGCCATAATGAGTCTCTTCATTTTCGCCTCCTGTTTCTTTAAAACCGCCAAGTTAGATCCGCCATCAATAGCTGATAATTATCCAAATGATTCGGATAGTTTTTATTATCAAATCCTAGGTCCTGCCGTCCAAACGTCGGCGTATCTTTCAAAATCCTAAACCCATAGTTATAAGTCACTACTAAATACACAGCGTCTGTGAACTGATACACTACCTGAGCAGCGGGTCCTTGCATGTTTACACGCCCGTCAAAGATATCCGTATCGATTAGGTTCGGATCTACGGCATATGCCCCCTCATGTTCCCACCACACCCTTGCCAGCCAATCGCCTTTCCGTGCCGCGCTTCCCACTTCTAACCCGACGAGCCAGGAGTCATCCTGGTCTTTGTGCAATGGGAAAGGGTTCTTTTCCAATACGGACACTTGATGCGCTAGCTTCGCTCGTTCATCTCCATCGGCGTTAATGGCATAATCTGCAAAGAGCCTCCACGGTAACCCCTGCCACTTCCACCGAAGCTCCATAGGAATATCGACAACGACAAGGTTATTAACGGGATTAAAATTGGTGAACCCATTGGCACTGGCTGGATTACCGGGACCTACCCCAGGTGGGTTCCCCGGAAAAATCGAGTTTTCGAAGGTTCCTGGATCCGGCACAAAGTTAAATGTGTGACTCGTGTAGGTATAAACAGCGGGTGCCACTCGGAAGTAAACCCCATTTTGCCGACTAATCGCCCATTCTATACCGACCTGCTCACCTAAAAGAAACGTATCGTTGCCATTGCCCTGCTTGTTACCCACAAATTGCCCGTTGGCAGGATTAGTCCCAAATTGATTAATGGGATCCCAAGCGGAATAGACCATCGGAGCAAAATTGGCAAACACAAGAAAGTCACCAATATTTTGCTTTATCTTTACCGTCAGGAGTGATTCCGGGTTGAGATCAGCGTCCCAGACCAAAAGGGTCGAGTAGAAGGGATTGGGTTGCCGGCCGGTAATGAGGGTGAACTCATCAATCGGAAGAGAAAAAGCCTCCGCCATACGCCACGCGAGGTAAACTTGACCGATGTTAAGCGAGTAGTTGGGACTCTTTGTGAAAGGCCCGAAACGGTCGTTCCCGTAGGGACCAAAAAGCATCGGTTTAAAGGCATCTCCGCCGTAGGTTACATTGGTGGAGCGGTTGTTGAACGAGGTGTCTAATCGGAAACCAAAGAAGAAGTCATTTACAAGCTCCCCGGTAATCGCCAGCTGAACAATCATTCGCCAGCGCTCCCGTTCTTCCGTATCTCCCGGCAGGAGCACATCTTCCCCAGCGCGATAGTCATATCGAGTCCGTGCGATTCCCGAAAGGGTCAGACTTTTGACAAAATCATTGACCGCCCATTTTCCGGCAGAAGATTCCGCATACTGCTGCTGAAGCTCTCCCCTCACCTCTTCGGCTTCCTGTTCCGTTAATACACCCTTTTGTACGAGCTTATCTAAAAGCGGCCCCGCATCCTGCCCTCTAGCAAAAGGGGTGAGCACAATTCCTACAAGGATCGTTCCGAGCCACCACGAACATCCTTTTGTCCCTAACAATTTGGTAGGCATCCCTTGTTCCTCCACCTAGTTATCTTGTTACACTTTT
>NZ_CAJNOB010000018.1 GCF_905250085.1 Candidatus Methylacidithermus pantelleriae | reverse complement strand
AGAGGCCAAAGCGATTTTCGCTGATGCGTGCAAAAAGATCGCCCGAGCTTTGCGCCGAATCGGGCAAGGCGCTTGGGATGGAACGATGGGATCTTCGCAAGAGAAGGGCTCGAGCTCGAGTCGCTGGGTCCTGTTCGGGCTCGCTCGCTTTCTTCCTTCACCTATGCTAGGAAGATCGCGATTGCTCGAAGTCGGCTTTTTTTTGCTGCCGGAGTCGAGGTGATCGAAGTCGACCCGGCCTGCGCACCTGGGATCGGGCGCGGTCAACCATACCGCCCGTCATAGCACGCGTTTTTACCGGGCACGGCCTCCTGCCGTCGTCGCCCGGAGAGGATTGAGTCTCTCCGAACGCCCATCTCTGCCACAGGCAGTCGTGCCTACTTTGCAACGGCGGTCATGTGACCTTTGCCCTACCCGCAAGCAATCGGACGAAGGAGGGAGGGTGGTTTCTAGGGCGGTGGTTTGGAAGAGACCCAAAGTGGCGTATGGAGCGCGTGCCCAGTCGGGAGGAAATCGATTGCCCGCCTCTGTCCCCGAAAAGGCAGGCCTGAGCGCTACCTCAGTTTTACTGGTAAAACCCAAGCACGCGAATGGTCGAGAGCCCTGTTCGGCCGGCGTCCGGGACGCTCCTCCATGGGAGGGGAATGGTTGTCTTGGTTGTGGGAACCGCCAAAGCTTTCTGGCTTACGGGAAGAGTGGGATTTCTTTTGGTCGCTACGGCCATTGCCATGGGGGGGGTTGTAACGCGGGGACCTAGGTTGGCGGAACGTGCTTGGTCAGGGACAAGTCGAGGCGAGGACCCGGTGATGGGGGGTTTACAATTGCCTGGGAGGGCAACGTATGATTTTCTTTTTTGGGTATGGCAGTCACAGGATGGAATCGAACACCGGTAAGGATTCCATCGGAACTCACGCTTCTGGAGTTTGAGAAGCCGATTGCAGAACTAGAAGCAAAGCTCCGGGAGCTTAAGGAACGGTGTCGTGCCACCGGGGCGGATTTGACCCAGGAAATCGCTCAACTCCAGGCAAAAATCGAGCAAACGCAGCGAGAAATCGCTTCCGGTCTGACCCCGTGGCAACGAGTTCTTCTTGCGCGGCATCCTCAGCGTCCTTATTTTTTGGATTTTCTTAGCCTTATTGCAGAGGATTTCCTGGAGCTTCATGGGGATCGTCTCTACGGGGAGGATCGAGCAATCGTTACCGGCCTTGCCAAGCTCCTCGGCCGAGGGGTGGTTGTGATCGGTCAACAGAAGGGACGGGACCTTAAGGAAAACCTTTTACGAAACTTTGGGAGCGCTCACCCGGAGGGATATCGCAAGGCGCTGCGCATGATGAAGTTAGCGGAACGTTTTCGCCTGCCGATCCTCTCCTTCGTGGACACTCCTGGTGCTTACCCAGGAATTGGGGCCGAGGAACGCCATATTGCCCAGGCCATCGCGGTCAATCTTCGGGAGATGTTTCTTTTGGAGGTACCGATTGTGGCTACTATCCTTTCGGAAGGGGGAAGTGGAGGAGCCTTAGGCATCGCGGTAGCCGATCGGGTCCTTATGCTCGAAAATGCCTACTATTCCGTCATCTCTCCGGAGGGATGTGCGGCGATCCTCTGGAGAGACCGGGGCTATGCTTCTCAGGCTGCAGAGGCACTCAAATTGACAGCAAGGGATCTGAAAGAGATGGGGGTTGTGGACCGGATCGTTCCCGAGCCTTTAGGGGGTGCTCATCGGGATTGGGAGGGTGCTGCTCGACTTCTGGAAGAAGCACTGGGACAGGAGCTTTCTTCTTTGGAAGAAAAACCCGTGGACCAGCTTTTGCAGGAACGTTACGAACGTTTTCGTCGTTATGGTGTTTTTATAGAGGATAAAGCGACATTTCCATCCGAGCAATCGTTGGCATAGAAAACAAAGTACAACCGCCAAAATCCTCCCTTTGGGCTTGTGCTGGCTGGAACGACTCAGACATATTCCTTTGCCATCGTAGGGAGCCGTTTTAATTTTCCTTACTCGGATGCCCTGGTGACATCGGCCCAAAAAGGGCTGGAAGGACACCGGGTCGTGGTGGTTCGAGTTCCTGGGGCCTTCGAAATCCCACTCCAGGTGCAAAAATTGGCCAAAACAGGCCGGTTCCACGTGGTTATTGCTCTGGGAGTTGTTTGGCAGGGGGAGACGCCTCACGCGGCTGAGATTTTGCGGGCGTGTACGGATGCGCTTATGCGGATCGCTCTTGAAACAGGTGTTCCGGTGGTCCACGAGGTTCTCTATGTCCGTACCGAGAAAGAGGCACACGATCGGACAATGGGCGAGCTTAACCGAGGACTAGAGGCCGCTCGAACCGCCTTGGAGCTGGCCGCTCTTGAAGAAATTCACGGGAAAGTCGAACTTCCCCAACGTTTCCCGTTGGAGTAGCGTAGGGAAGGTATGTCCCTTCGACATCGAGCTCGCGAATGTGCAGTCCAGCTTCTCTACCAGTGGGAGGTACAAAAAGGTGAGGATGTGGATCTTCTTTTCCAAAGGTTCTGGAAGATAAAGCCGGCGCCGGAGGAGGTCCGGGTTTTTGCGGAAGAGTGTGTGCGTGGGGTCATTTCTCAGCAGAAAACGATCGACGAGGCAATCCAGGAGGTCTGTTCCCAGTGGGAAATGGAACGCTTAGCGGCGGTGGACCGGGCTATCCTCCGGCTGGGAACGTATGAGCTGCTCTTCCGTGAAGATATCCCTCCGAAAGTCGCGCTGGATGAGGCCGTCCGGATCGCTCGGCACTATAGCACCGCTCAGTCCGGTGCGTTTGTGAACGGTGTCCTTGATGCGATTGCCAAGCGGCATGGCCGGTTTCCCAATCATCCCACCGAAAGCGCGATGGTTCAATAGAATGCATGAGGAAACAGTTTGGATGGAAAGGGCTTGAGCTTCGACAAAGGATGAGGGAGGAGGTCGAAGGACGCGCATTGGGATGAGCCAGGGTCCAAGTCCGCTTTGTAGGTCGGCTGTACGTTTCGGGTGAGAGACACTCCAGGTGAAATATTTTGAGGAAAAGAGCCGTCGCCCCGGGGGTTGGCGTAAGAATCGGAAAGGTTTTGATCTTGTGCCAGGGGAAATAGAGTGAGTCGCCTGGGTTCGCAAAGGCAGGGCCTCCTAAGGGAAAAAAGTTTTCCCCTCCGTGGGGGCATCCGGCGCCCCAAGGTGGGTGGGCCAAGCCACAGGGGTGGCAAAAACAAGTGCTCCCAATAGGCAGGGCCTACGAAGGAAAAGAAAACCTTCTTTTTCCAGTAACGGCCGGCTGATCAATCCTCTCTGCTGGTTCCGGCGGTTGTTGGGGGGTCTCGGGCCGGTCGCCATTCGGTCGTTGGGGGGTTGGCGCGAATGCTTTTTTTCTTTCGTTCTCCCACTGATAGAAGGCATTCCCAACAGAGCGTTTGAGCTAGCAGTCGCGGGCAGGAGGCGGTCTTTCCTTGCTCAACAAAGGCCTGGCCTACGGCGACGGTGGGAAGAACTATCGTCGGCGGATGGGAGAGGATTGGGGGCTTATGGAAAAAGCGTGTGGCTTTGGGACAGCGAAGGGACCGTGGTAAAATGGTTTACCTTCGGTAGGAAAAAATGAGTTTTTGGCGTCAGCTGTGGGAAAAATTTGCTCCTAGGTCGGACCAGGAGGAGATCGATTGGGAAGCGTTACTGTGGGAGGCGGACCTGGGGGAAGATCTTGTGAGGAGTCTCTGCCGCGGTTTGGAGCGCCGGGGTCTTCAGCGAAAAAGAGAGGAGGCCCGGCGCTGGATTGAAGCGGAATTAAAAAGGATCCTTTGCGACCCTCCCTCCAGCGTAAAGAAAGGGGTGGGGGCCAAGCCCAAAGTGGTGCTTCTGGTGGGAGTGAACGGGAGTGGAAAGACCACGACAGCAGCAAAACTTGCGTTTCGGGCGATACAAGAAAACCAGCGCCCTTGGCTGATTGCAGCGGATACGTTCCGTGCTGGTGCTCAAGAACAGTTGTCCCAATGGGCCCGGCGGCTAGGGGTTGGGCTCACCGAGGGAACTTATGGGGCAGATCCGGCCAGTGTCGCGTATCGAGGTGTGGGAGAGGCGAGGGTGGCTCAAGCCGATCTTGCCATTGTTGATACAGCGGGACGACTGGTAAAGAAGCGGCATTTGATGGAGGAACTTGCAAAGGTCAAGCGTGTGCTGGGAAAAACCGTTCCTGGAGCGCCCCACGAGATTTGGCTGGTTTGCGATGCTACTTCGGGCCTCGATGTGCTGCTTCAGGCAAAGGAGTTCCACCAGGCTCTGGGGCTTACGGGACTTATCATGACTAAGCTAGATACTTCGGGAAAAGGAGGGATGATTGCAGCGGTCCGCCACTCGTTGGGTATCTCGCCGGTCTTTTTGGGCACTGGAGAGAAGCCTCAAGATCTCCAGCCCTGGGATCCCGAACGGTATGTGCGAGAATTTTTCGGAGAATGATTACCGCTGGATGCGTCGCGCGTTAGCGCTGGCCAGGCGTGGATTGGGACAAGCCAGTCCAAACCCCTGTGTCGGAGCGGTTCTGGTTCGAGATGGGGAACTATTGGGCCAGGGTTTTCACCGCAGGGCGGGGGAGGCTCATGCAGAAGTGGAAGCTCTCCGGGACGCGCAGCGGAAAGGAAAGAAGGTTTGGGGAGCCACCCTTTATGTCACTCTGGAACCTTGTTGTACTTACGGGAGAACTCCCCCTTGCACGGACGCGATTGTGGAAGCTGGGATCGAACGGGTCGTGGTTGGATGCCAGGATCCCAACCCGAGACACCAGGGAAGGGGATTGGCGATTTTGCGTGAGGCAGGAATCCGAGTGGATTGCGGGCTGCTTTGCGAAGAAAACGCATGGCTTAACCGCGGGTTTTTTCGCTGGATTCAGGAAAAGCGACCGTGGGTTATTGCAAAACTGGCGCTCAGCTTGGATGGGAAAATTGCTACTTGGACGGGGGATTCCCGGTGGCTCACCGGTATTCGGGCAAGGAGATGGGCTCACCGGCTGCGGGCAGAATGCGATGCCATCCTCATCGGTGCTGAAACCGCGAGGAAGGATAACCCTTCGCTCACCGTCCGATGGGTACCGGAAGCCAAGGCTCGATGCCCGTTGCGAGTTGTGGTAACCCGCTCCGGCAGGCTTTCGCCGAAACTCAAGCTCTTCAAAGACCCGTACAAGGAAAAGACGATGGTCTTTCAGGGATATCCTCTCCGGGAGGTGCTCCAGGAATTGGGAAGCCGTGGGATAACTCGTCTTTTAGTAGAGGGGGGTGCAGCTCTTGTCCAGAGTGCGTTTCGGGAAGGACTGGTCGACGAAGTAGCGTTTTTTCTGGCCCCTGTTGTCGTTGGGACGGAGCGGGAGGGCGGCGTAGGGGTAAAAAGCGATCCGATCTGGCTAAAAGACGCGCGGTTTCTAAAACTGGGTGAGGACGTTTTTTGTACGGGCGTGCTTTCCCCCATTCCTATGCCGATAGACCCGGTCGAACCGTAAGAAAAAGGAAATTTTCGCCGAAAGAACCGTAAAGAGCCCGTGATCGGGATCGCAGGAGGTCGTGCCCAGTGCCGGCATAAGGCTAGTTTACAAGACCCCTTGGTCTAACGGCGGTCTTAACAATCCGGGGATCGGTTCCCGTGGCATTTTCGTCGTTGCGCGGCTGAAGATCACCGGTTTGGCGCGGCAAACGATTTGTTTCTTGGACCCTCAGGCGGCCAGGCCCGCAAGCCGAATACCTGTAGCGTGTGTCACCTGGGTTGACGTTCTCCACGCCGATATGAACTGCCTTTTGCTTTGTAGTGGACAAAAGGCTCAAGCTTTCGGCATACCCAACGATGCAGGCTAGTGTGCAGGCGTTTCCTGACGTGGATCCCGTGGCGCATGGGTGTCCATTCCTCCGTCACGGGTTGTGGGGAGCGATTCGGATAGGCTTGGTGACGATGACCTTGCTCGTTTGGTGATGGATGCGCGTGACGCGCCGCACTTTTTTTGCGAGAGATCTGCCGGAGTTTCGATTGGGCATTGTGGCTGCTATGGGGCCAGAGATGCTGGTGTCAGGCAAGGGGAGGGGGCGGGCGCTCGCACCGATACTCCTCGCTGCCGAAGACCTTGCCGGTTCCTATGGTGGCGGCTGCCTTTTTGCCCGCATCGATACTCGACACGGGCTCGGTTCCAGGAACTCGCTTTTTGCCCCATTCGACGACAAGGTTGACGTGGGAGTGCCCGTTACCAAACGCAATGGGAGGAGGGCGAGGTCGTGTTCGCCCCTGGCGCATGGCGAGCAGAAGAGCACCCACAAAAGCGTATGGAGCCAGGCGACTTGACCTTGGATGCTCAAAGTGCGCTTGTTAGGACGCACCCTCGTATGGTCCAAGCAGTTTAGCTGGGACCGGTTCGGTCTTTGCTTGTGCGCCCGAGCGCCTTTTACGCCTTTGTAACCCTTGCCAACAGTGAAGATGGATTTCCAAGCCCTCTGGCTGCCCCGTGGATTCTCGGCTCAAGATGGAGCGAAATGGTTTGCTTCGTCGTGACCTCCAACCGGATCCTTGCCGTGCGCATCATGGCTCACTCGCTTTTGTTGATGTGGTGGGCCCAATCAATGTAGCGGCAATGGTCCTGCCACTCCCGTTGCCCGCCGTCGGCCCAAGGTGCCCGCTCGAGAACCTGTTTGCGAGCGCGGGGAAACGGTCAAAAGAGAGGGCGCATCATGACGCCATGAGGCGATTCTTGACCCCTTTCGGCTACGGGGATAGCCCGAACATTACCGGTAACCAGTAGAGCGGTCAATGGGAGGGGGGTCAATTTCGTTGACGATCATCGGCTAGTTTCTTCGGCGTTCATCGTATCCAAGAGGGGTTCCCGTTTCTTCGAGGCCTCGTTTCCGTCAACACATTACGCGGGTAGATCGGACGCTCAATCAGGCGGTAGGCGATTGAGAAGACACAATTATGGCTTGTGACAATACTGGCGATGGGTCAAAGGATACACACGATGAGTTTGCTTCGCCCAACGGCTGTTGCTTTCCCGATTGGGGTCGCGGGTTTCCTTGGGGAGGTTCTATGAAACTAGGGGAATTTCTTTTGGATAGCTCAACCATCCAGAGGCGAGTTGCGGAGCTCGCCAAGGAGATAGGGGCGTATTACGGAAAGGAGCTTCCTACGATCATTGGTCTATTGGATGGAGGGCTCTTTTTTGTTGTGGATCTCGTCCGGCAGTTGGGGAGCGACGTGCGAGTGATCTGTTGGCGGTTGCGAAGCTACGTGGGAACGTCCTCATCGGGGAGAGTCTGTGGGCTAGAGGTTTGTCAGGACGATCTCCGGGGCCAGCGGGTGCTTTTGGTGGATGACATTTTGGACACAGGCCGGACGTTAGAAAGCGCCTCTCGAAGAGCCTGGGAGCTGGGTGCCACCGAGGTGGAACTGTGCGTACTGGTTCGCAAAGCTTCTTCTTCTGGCCTTTCTTGCCAGCCTCGATGGATAGGATTTGAGATTCCCGATGTGTTTGTGGTGGGGTATGGGATGGACTATTGCGGGCGTTATCGAACGCTTCCTTCCCTGTGGGCTCTGAGCCCTGCAGAGGAAAGGATCCAGGCGGCCGAGAGGACCACGATCCAGTCCCCCAGGTGTAGATAGAGGGTCTTTCTGGGGGTATGCCAGCTAACTCGGGCGGCCAGAAAACCTTCGATTGCTAGCGACTTACCCTGGGAGTCACGGAGCATTTCCCGGATGGTTCCATCCTGATTGACCCAGGCGGTAATCCCGGTATTGGCACACTGGAAGAGGACTCGATCGCACTCCACGGCCCGAAAAATGGCATTAGCCAGGTGTTGCCACGCCCCGGGTGACTGGTGAAACCATCCGTCGTTGGTCAGGTTCACAAAAAAGTCAGGTCCCAGAAGGGCTACGGATCGAACATAGGAAGGAAGCGTATCTTCGAAACAGATAAGGGGAGCTAGACGAACCTGGTAGGGCGAAAGAGGGAAAATGGAGGGTGTTTGTCCGGGCGTAAAATCGATCGTGTAGGGGACTAGTTGACGAAGAAACGGAAAAACATTGCCCAGGGGGATGTATTCTCCAAACATGACCAGATGATTCTTCCGATAACGCCAGAAGGTTGGTTGAGACGGGGGAGCCAGGAGAAAGGCCGAGTTGTATACTTTGCCTCCATCGACTTCTACGGATCCCAGGAGAAAGAAACCTTGGTTGCTTTCCCAGACCCTTTGAACACCGCTCCAAAGCCCGTTCGCTTGGACCAGGGGATTTCCAATTGGGGTTTCCGGCCAGATAAGAAGATCTGGCTTGGGATGAGCTGAGAGCGCTTTTTGTGTGACTGCGAGCATTTTCGCAAATGCTTGGTCTTCAGGAAACGGCCGATCCACGACTTGTGGAATGTTGGGTTGGATGGCAAGAAGGGTGATCGTTTTCTCGGGTCCTTTCGGCAAGGCATCTTTCCACCAAGCCCCATAAAGCCAGAGGCTTCCCCAGAGGCAAAGAAGACCCCCTAGCTTTACCCAAAGGATCGAGTGGGGGAGAGATACGCCCTTTCGCCATCGGGAACTTAAGACAACGGCGGCCAGAGCGTTGGTAAAAACAAGCAGCCAGGAAAGCAAAAGAACCCCTCCCAGGCTTGCACCCTGGCGAAGATGAAGGAAGGGATAGAGAGCCGATCCAAGCCAATTCCAGGGGAACCCTGTCAACATCCAGCCTCGGATCCACTCCAAAACGACCCACAGGCTAGCGAGCTCGCCCGCAGTCATCCAAAGGGAACCCAGATCGGGCTCCTGCAAGGACCGACCCAAGGAGCGAACAGCAGCCCATCCAAAAAAAGCTGGATAGAGCGACAGATACAGGACCAGAGCCAAGGTCCCGGCTACGGTCACATGTCCAATCCACCAGAGGGTACCACCGAAGAAGATCAGGCCTAATCCATATCCCGAAGCCCAACATGCACGGGCTTTGCCGGCAAAGAGAGAAACGGCTACAAGGTAAGGGATGAGACAAACCCAGCTGAGCCAGGTGAAGGAAAACGGAGGAAAAGAAAGGACCAAAAGGAAGCCGGAGAGAAAGCTTGCACTCCAAAGGATGACAAGCGCAGGATTTTTCCTGTTTTGGATTCTCGCCAAGAGGTCCTTTGGAAGAAATTTGGTTACCTGCATGACGTTTCTATCTTGTGATCCTTAGGGCGTGCGTGTGAAGCCGGGAGGAGGGACCGAAGCGTTGGGTTGACCCGACCGGTTTCAAGCGTCCGGACTGCCCATCCATCGAAACGATGCTCAAAGAATTCGTCCAACTTTTTCGTAACCGGCCCTCTCTTTCACTGGCGGTTTTTGTCGCCATTGGACTTTCCTTTCTTTTTTTCTTTAATCTCCCGTCCTTGGTGCATTTGCGGGAGGCTTCCGTGGGAAAGATTGAAGGTCGGGCGGTAAGCGCTGAAGAATTCCGCCTTTCTGAGCAGGCGGTCTCTTTAGCCATGGCCATGAATCCGGATCTGGCCCAACGAAGCGTACCTACAGAACTGGTTCGTGTGATGGCCTGGAACCGCCTGATTTTTTTAACAAAAGCCAAAACGTGGAAAGACAAAGTCACGGATGAAGAGGTGGTCCAGTTTATCCAGCATCTGCCCATCTTCCAAAACGGAGGCCGTTACGATCCGGAACTTTACCAGAAGTTTGTTTCCCAATTTTTAGCGTCTCGGGGCATCCGAGCGGAAAGGTTTGAAGAGATCGTCCGCGAGGAGCTTTTGATTCGTCACGTGCAAGAGGCGATTCTATCCCCTGTCAGTGTGGACCCCAAGGAAACGAAAGAAATTCTTGCGATGCTCTTTGCCCCGGTGAGCCTCGAAGTCGTTCGCTTTTCCTTGGAAGAACGTGCCTCTCAGCTGCAAGTGACCCAGGCAGAAGCGGAGGAAGAGTATCGCAATCACCAGGAGGACCCGGAATTTCAAGAGCCCGAGCGGCGAGAGGTGGCAATCTTGTGGTTTAGGGCTAAGCCTTCGGGAAAAGAGCCCAGTGGGGAGACCGAACAAAAGGCGGGAGAAGAAGCAAGCCGTTTTGCCAGTGAACTTACTGGTAGGGAAAAGGAAGTGCTCCAGGAAGCTGCTCGAAAGGGAATCCCGATTCAGCGAGTGGGTCCATTTTCCCTCCAGGATAACCCCCAAGAAATTCCTGGAGGCCAAGTCGTCCAGCGGGTGGCTTTCGAACTTTCTTCCGAATCGCCGCTAAGTGATCCTGTGGCCATCCAAGGTAACGGTTATGCACTTGTCTACCTGCTTAAGGTGACCCCGTCGCGCCGGAAACCCTTTGAAGAAGTGGCTTCGTTAGCGCGTGAAAAAGCACGGCGTCGCAAGGCGCTTCGAGCTCTCATGGAAGAAGGGGATCGACTATCCAACCAGCTGCAGAAAGCCGTTTCCCAAGGAGAAAGTTTTTCGTCAGCTGCTCAAAGGCTAGGGCTCCGGGTTCAAGAACTGACGGATTTTTCCCCGGCAGAGCCGGACCCGTCCCTACCTGATGGTCCAGCGCTGGCCACGATCGTTCGACACCTTCCGGTGGGTCGTGTGAGTCGGTGGGAAGCTACCTCTCTTGGAGGGGTGATTGTGCTGGTGCGGGAGCGACATCCTGAGCGAATCGCGCATCGGGAGGAACTTGAGTCAGAGGTCCGAAAGCAGGTACTTGAGCTTCGGCAGGAAGCTGTTCTTGAAGAGTGGCTACGTAGTGAATATCAAAAGAAAGGCACCATCCTTCCCTCTTTCCTTCGCAAGGGTGCTGCGACGGCTGGGAGCTAGCCGATCGATCCTTTTTCTCGAGGGAGATGCAAGCGGAAGAAAGACTCCTGACCCGGTTTGGGATGGAGAAAAAGTTCCCTAGGATGCAACATCCGACGGGGAGCCAGGCTTTTCGTTTCCTTCGTCCCGCGACCCCGAAAGCCTTCCAGCCCTTCTACGATCGGGTCGGTTGTGGGATCAACTATTCTGGGGACGAGGAGGCTGTGGGGAAAACCCCAAGGGGACTCTCACCGCTCCCTTAAGGAAATCGCTGGGAAGGAGGCCAAAGGGGACGGGCAAATAGGCCAACGCAGGACAAGCCAATGGCCAAAGGCTCCTCCCCTAGGAAAACAGCCCCTCTTGTTTCCTAAGATACAGGTGGACCGGTTAACCCAAGGGGGTGTCCGAACGGCGGCAAGCCTCGCTTCCGGACGCCAAGACAAGGCATGTACGCGGATGGCTCATTCTCCTTGCAGCTGGGAGTATCCGGGTTCGTTTCCGTAGCGGTAGAGCCATTGCACGCGTACAATTCCCAGCCCGGCTTCCATGCACTTTCGAGCCAGCTCAAGTCCTTTTTCCTGGGTAGGAGGAGTACCGCAGGATGCTCGCCACAAAAAGCGCGCTTGATAATTGTCGACACGTAGCGCCTGGGTTTGGCGGGTAGGCCAAACGACCAATCCACGGTTAGCCACACATTGAAGACTAAGCTCCGGTCCGGCAAGACTCTGTAATCGCTCGGCTAGGCTTTCAGGAGACGTGGGGCTATTTTCCAGGAAAAGATCGATCCCAACGAGCTCTTTGGGTTGTTCCTTTCGCAAGTAGGGAAAATCCGCCCTGGGTCGAGGGACCCCTTGCGGGTACCGGACCGGCCGGAGTAAGCTTTGGGGTTCTTGTCCCATGCGTCGGGCCACTTCCCTGGCAAATTCCTGCGTCCCGACGAGTTTTCGACTTTTACCTTCCCGGAAGATATCCCGGGTATGGATCCCCTCTTCCAGTGTTCTGAGCCAAGCGTTATGAGCCCGTTCGGCAGCCTCGGTTTGCCCGAGGTAAACCAGCATTTGAACAGCCGCCAAGAAAAGGCCAGATGGGTTGGCAACATCCTGTCCCGCCCGTCGGGGGGCAGAACCGTGAACAGCTTCAAACATTGCGTAAGAGGCCCCAATATTCGCGGACCCTGCTAGTCCGACCGACCCGGCCAGCTGGGCCATAATGTCGGAAAGAATATCTCCGTAAAGATTCGGAATGACGACGACATCAAATTCCTGGGGTCGGAAAGCGAGCTTGGCGGACCCGATGTCGACGATCCAATGTTCCTTTTGGATCGCCGGATACTCGGCAGCTACCTCCTCGAAGAGCCGGTGAAAAAGACCGTCCGTCATCTTAAGAATATTATCCTTTGTAAAACAGGTTACTTTTTTCCTGCCGTAAGCCTGGGCGTATTCAAAGGCGAAGCGGACAATACGCTCCGAACCGGGATGCGTAGCTAGTTTAATCGCCTCGTACTGGTCGATGCTTTGGCGATACTCGATCCCAGCGTAGAGATCCTCCTCGTTTTCCCGGATGATTACGATGTCCATGCCAGGATGAAGGGTTTCAATGACCGGATGGTAGGCAACGGCTGGGCGGATGTTGGCATAGAGCCCCAGGGCCTTGCGGATGGTAACATTGAGGCTTTTATACCCGCCCCCCTGAGGGGTGGTAATCGGGGCTTTGAGAAAGACCCGAGTCCGATGCAAAGATTCCCAGGCTCGTTCATCGATGCCGGAAGGGTAGCCAGCTTCATAGAGTTTCTGGCCGATTTCGATCGTCTCCATTTCTAGTTGGGCACCGGCTGCCTCAATCATGGTCAGGGTTGCGGACATGATTTCCGGACCGATGCCGTCTCCAAACGCCACGGTGATAGGGGTTCTGGCCATAGGCTTGCCGTCGGAAAAAAATCACGTTTCCGGCTTTTGTATAGGAGACCCAAGCCGAAGTCTAGCTTGCTTGGAATCGCCCGCGTCTCCTGGCGTTTTTGCTTTCCGGCTCCTAGCAGGCAAGAAAATCGCTCTAGGGGCACGCGCGGCATAGGAGACGCAAGAAGTCCCTGAGGGATCCTTCTATCGAAAGCTCAAACGGTGGCCTCTTTTGTCGCTTTGGGGTTAGGGTCCCTGAATTTTTGTAGGATTGCGGGGCGCTCCTCCAGAGTGATTCTCGATTGACGCTCTTTCGGCGGAAGCTTAGGGTTAGCCGTGTCGAACAATGAAGAAGATCGTTTGGTCAGCCCAAAATGAAAGAACTGAGCTACGTTATTATTAATCCTTATACCCTTTATAAGTCGCGTACCGGTGGGATTATTTCGAGGCTTCTTAGCCGGACAACTCTGGATCTGGTAGGTGCGATCATGTTTGCCCCCAGTCAGAGCCTGGCGGAGGAATATGCTGAGAGTATTGGAAGCAGGGGAGACATGGAAGACCGGGAGATTCAAGCCCTGATTCGACAATATGTCCGGGAACACTATGCTCCAGACCCGGTGACTGGGAGGCGGAATCGCTGCATGGTTCTTCTCTTGGAGGGAGAAGAGGCTGTTCGCAGAACCCGGGAAGCGGTCGGTCCCATCAAACGCCACAGCCTGCGAGGGGAGACGATCCGTGATACGTATGGCGATCTCATTTATAACCGGGATGGTTCGGTACGATACTTCGAGCCCGCCGTTTTGGCTCCCCCCACGGTGGAGGAAGCCGCTGCTCAGCTTCGCATCCTAGCACGCTATGCCGACGAAGATGCAGGGATGGTTTCCCAGGTAGTGCCGACTTTTGGGCAGCCCGGGCATGAACGTACGGTCGTCATTATTAAACCGGATAATTTTCGATTTCCTAGTGCTCGTCCCGGTAACGTGATCGACATGTTTTCACGCACCGGTTTGGCGATCACCGGGATCAAAGTGCACCGGATGAGCGTAGCGGAGGCAGAAGAATTCTACGCCCCAGTGCGGGAGGTGTTACGGGAAAGACTACAGGCTCCTACCGGTCAAAAGGTTCGGCAACTGGCCGAATCTGCCTTGGGGATTCAAATTCCCCCTGAGCTCGAAAAGGAATTGGGTCGGCTTTTGGGTCCGCTGGTAGGGGAAAACCAATTTGAATCGATCGTCCGGTTTATGACTGGACTTGACCCCAAGAGCTGTTCGCCTACAGAGCGAACCCGACCCGGAACCGAAAAATGCATCGTCCTTGTGTATGAAGGGCTGGAAGCCATTCGGAAAGTCCGGGAGGTGCTCGGTCCAACCGATCCCGCGAAAGCTCCGCCCGGTTCGATCCGCCGGGAATTCGGGCAGAACATCATGGTCAATGCTGCGCATGCGTCTGATTCCGTTCAGAGCGCCGAGCGGGAGCTAAAGATTGTGCGGATTTGGGAAAATGATTTCAAAAACCTCATCGCTCAATACTATGCTGGGTCATAGGGCGGAGGTCGACTTTTTCCCGGAAAAGCTTCGGGCCCAGCCCACGTAAGCATAAGAAATTAAGGAAGGGAATTTTCATGGAACTCGCACGACGTGTTCGTCATCTTTCGCCGTCGCTGACCCTGGCTTTGGATAGCAAAGCGAAGGCCATGCGGGCCCAGGGCGTGGATATAGTGAATTTTGCCTCCGGCGAACCGGACTTTGACACTCCGGAACACATTAAGGCTGCCGCCATGGGGGCGCTCGACGCGGGCTTTACCAAGTATACACCACCTGGGGGAATTCCAGAGTTACGGCGGGCTATCAGCGAAAAGCTTAAAGCCGATAATGGCCTTGACTATTCACCCGAGCAAATCGTGGTAACGGCTGGTGCAAAACAAGCATGCCTCAATGTTCTTCTTGCGGTGGTTGAGCCCGAGGACGAGGTCATCATTCCCTCGCCGTACTGGGTAAGCTATCCTGAGATGGTCAAACTGGCCGGAGGCGAGCCCGTGCTTGTGCCTACCCGCCGGGAAAACGGGTATAAAATCACTCCTGAGGAGTTTGCCGACCATATGACTCCTCGGACAAGACTCATCATCCTGAATAGCCCCCATAATCCTACGGGAAGCCTTTACTCGGAGAAGGAGTTGCAGGCATTAGCCCAGCTTGCAGCCGAGGAAGAAATCTTGATTCTCTCCGACGAAATCTATGAAAAGCTCGTGTATGACGGAAGAAAAGCTCCCAGCGTGGCGGCCTTGGGTTCTCTCTTCTACGAACTTTGCTTTACGGTCAATGGTTTCAGTAAGGCTTACGCCATGACCGGGTGGAGGTTGGGGTACGTGGCTGCGCCCCGGTGGGCTGCGGAAGCGATCGAATCCATCCAGAGTCATACCAGCTCCCACGCGACGTCCTTTGCGCAGAGGGGGGCTTTGGCTGCCTATAAAGGACCCCAGGATTGTGTCGCCGAAATGGTGGCAGAGTTGGATCGGCGGCGTCAGAGGATGATGCAGTGGCTCAATAAAATGGACGGACTTACCTACGTACCTCCCCATGGTGCTTTTTACATTTTTGCCGACATCACCGCTCTTGGGTTGGATTCGCGAAGCTTTTGTGAGCAACTCTTAGAGAGGGAACACGTTGTAGCTGTGCCGGGGATTGTGTTTGGAGAAGATTCTAGCGTTCGCCTCTCCTACGCTACCACTTTGGAGGAGATCGATCGAGGAATGGAACGAGTGGCCCGTTTCGTGGCCTCGCTCCACTAGATCGTTTCCCGGTAAGAGGGGGCGAGGGAATTCCAAATGTTTTCCCAGTATCTCCGGAGGGATTGTTCTAGACCCCGCAACTGTTGTCCCATCTGGCGAGCATGCTCCTGCCATATTTCTTCGGTGTCTCGAAGTGCGTGTTCCCATTCTTTTTGAAAATCCCGGAGATGCTGCGAGAGTTCTTGAGGAAGGGAAGGACCAAGAGACCGGTCCTGAGATGGTAATTCCTTGCCTTGTGGGCAGGCTTTCCGCAGGACGGCGGCCCATTGCCGAGCCAAGGATCTTGCCCACGCCTCGGACCATTCTTGCAGCGGACGCAATGCATCCTGGTCCTGGCTATAGCCATTGTTAGGCTGGACGAAGCCGAGTGCTAAGATTGCAAAAAGAACACACCAAGAGAAGGGGCACGCGCGCATCTTCAGTAAGAAATGGTGTGTCTTGCCAGATAAAAAGCAACCCAAAGTTGCATTTCTATTGACTCAAGAAAAATGAAACCAGAGTACCCCTAGGTCATGGCGATGGGTGCCCAGGCTTCGGAAGGAGGTGCTTGGGGAAGTGTCCGAACGTTATGGTCAACAGGGGAGGCAAGCAAGGGGTAAGGGAGCTCAGGAAGTTGTGGGAGGAGTAAGACGATTGGCACGAGGGTGCGGTCACATTTTTGAATGGTCAACAGGCAAAGAAGATTGGGGAAAGAACAAAACGCCAGGTGCGTCGCGTAAGCAAGAACCAGGGGAACCAGGCTAGGGTCTTTTTTGGTGACAGCCGTTTTTGGCTAGCCGGGGTTTGTGAATCCATTGGCTCTCCGCCTATCCCGAGCTTTAGAAGAGGTTGCCCACTTTCTTTGGTCCTTCCGTTAAGAGGCTCTGGTCAGGGGGTGAGCATCGACAGTCGCAACCGTTTCCCAAATACGGTAGATAACTTTTTTACTCCCGGGAGGGATAGACCATCACGGCGACCAACCAGTGGGGGACGGTTCGGATGCCGGAGTTTCGCCGGGGAAAGCCCAGGTAGCGCGCCCCATCCTCGTGTTTCCGGGGGCAGAGCCGCACGTACGTAACAAACGGTTGCCGCTCATCGCGCATGCGCCGAAAACGGCACCTTGGATCGGATGTTACCTTTTGACCACAACGACCCTACATGCTTCGCCCCGTTTCCTTCCAGATAAGAAAAAGGGGCAGAGCCTAGGCCGCGTCCTAGTTGGGGACGGATGGCGTGGCGATCGTTGGGGTTGCACGGGCCCATTTCCGCAATTGGGTACGCGATCCATTTCCGGCACTTCAGGGTCGGCGTCACAAAAGGCCGATTTGCCCACTAGAATCGCCTTGGCTTAGGCAAAGGACGAGAAGCTCCTGGGTGGGTGGGACGCAAAGTAGTAGCTCAAAAAGCTCAAAAGGACTTTCCCTACGAAAGGGAGTTCCTGTATCGATGCATCGCGCATCGAAAGCTACTCAGCGAAAAGGCCCGGTCAGCTTTTTTGCTGACCGGGCCGTTCGTGCGCCACTGCCGGAGGATGGGTAACACTATGCTCTTAGGGGACAGCAGAGGGGATTGCGGATGGTTCTACCTTTGGAGAACTTCTGTCGATCACCTGGTAATCCGGATAGGCTTCGGCACCCATCTCGGGCACGTCGAGTCCGGAGACCTCGGCCTCTGGCTTCGATCGCATTGGTATGATCCGATCGGAAAGCTTGAACCACACGAAGGAGAGGGCCCCCACTGCGACAAAACAAGTTAACGCACCAATGCATTCAGCAAAAAACTGCCCAGCATCCGCATAGGAAGCGCCAAACAAGGGTCCCAGAAGGCCTGTGACACCTTGGTCGGTCCATCCCTGAGCCACTAGCTCATTGTATTTTTTGACCGTTTCTGCCGACCCATCATTAATGATGACTTGCAGGGCTCCATTTTTGAAAAGCTTGTGTACTCCTGCCCAGCCGGCTCCATAGCTACCGTTGGCGAATAATCCGAGACTCAGCACTCCCCAGGCACCGCAGGTACCATGAACCGAGACAGCCCCGACAGGGTCATCGACCTTCAGTACCCGTTCCACGAAAAACACGCTAGCAACGACCAAAACCCCGGCTATGGCCCCAAGGAGAACAGCGCCCTGGGCGTTAACGAATGCGCAAGGGGCAGTGATAGCAACAAGACCCGCAAGCATCCCGTTACACATCATGGATGGGTCGGGCTTTCCAAACCAAATCCACATGACGAGAGCAGCGGCGACGGCGCCGGCGGCGGATGCAAGCATGGTGTTGGTAGCAATAACTGCCACGCGCAGATCGGTTCCTGCCAAGGTAGATCCTGGATTAAATCCGAACCACCCAAAGGCCAGGATGAAGGTCCCGAGCATGGCAAAAGGAATATTGTGTCCAGGAATGGGACGAGGTTTGCCGTCGGATCCAAATTTTCCCAATCTCGGTCCGAGTAGCCAAGCTCCCACTAGAGCGATCACTCCTCCGCATTCGTGGACCACAGAGGACCCCGCAAAGTCCACATGCCCGTGCCCAAGACCAAAGTTCATGCCGAGCTGGCTTAGCCAACCACCTCCCCAAACCCAGTTGCCAAAGAGGGCGTAGGGAATCATTCCCACCCAAAAGCCGTAGATGAAAAAGTTCTTAAAGTTCCATCGTTCGGCCATGGCCCCCGTGGGTATCGTTGCGGCGGTGTCCATGAAGACCATTTGGAAAAGGAACAGGGCGAAAACGGCGGTGTCGAAGACGGAAGGATTGAGAAAGAACCCTTTGGTACCAAAAAGCCCAAATGGCTTGCCGAAGAGGTTGACGGTAAACTCACCATTCAACAGAGAAAGCCCCTGTCCTAGGGTGGGCTGCCAGCCGATGGGTACCGGCCCGTTCCAGTAGCCTCCGAACATAAGGCCAAAACCCAAAATCCAGAAGCCCAACATACCCAGCGAGTAGACGAGAAAATTCATGCTCATGGTATGGGCAGCATTCTTGGCTCGCGTGAACCCCACCTCTACGAGGGCAAATCCCGCCTGCATGAACATGACCAGATAGCCTGTAATGAGCGTCCAGTTCGTGTTGACCGAGATTTTGTTATGGGCAACGTTCGCGACCAATTCTTCAAAGGTGGGTTTTTTGGGATCAGCTGGGATCGGCCAAGTAAGATCAATTGAGCTCCCTGCGTTTAGCCCAGGGGGATAGCCTACGGAGTCAGGTTGCGGCGTGGTTTGCCCCTGCTGTGCACGGGCTACTGCAGAGAAACCGGCTACAACCAACGTTATAGCCAAAAGCAAGCTCCACCACCGAAAGAGATCGGAAAACGTTCGTTTTCGCATACCGTATTACCTCCTCGTGTTCTTTTCATTCCCAAAGGAGGGCTGGGCGCACGACAAAAAGGCTAACCTTCTGTGTTGCCCCAAGACCCTCTCCTACCGCGAAAAGCACGAATCGTGCCATGCTCTGCTGCCCAAGTCCCTCCTTGGGGAAAGGGACCCTTTTGAGCTACCGAACCATTCCCCTGGCTGACCCTAGCCAAGGGGCAGCTAGGTCCAAGAGTTCGAGCGTTATCGGTACAACGTAGAGACGGCGGGCAATAGCCTTGAGTTCCGTTCCGTCTGCGGTTTGTCACCCCGGGCTTGCGCGTGGTCCTGAAAAAGTGTGCATCGTCCGGTGCCGTGGGGAGGAAGTTATCCTCAGGCGGAATGTATGCCTTCAGCCGGAAACACTCAGAGCGAGCGTTGGAGGTAGCGGCGGGAGTCCAAAAAAGGGGTAATGCGAGCCATCTGGCTTGTGCCAACGAAGGAGGATAGACCGATGTCTCCCGCGGAAGGAGAGCCGTACGCGCAGCGAGGAACGACCGGCATATTGGCCGAGGCAGGCGCGCCTTGGAAGATGTCGGAACGCGAGAAGCCCGTCTGGCTGGGAGTTTCGATTAGCCCCAACAAACGAAGCCAACTGCTGCCCTCAAAACAGGTCGGAGCGGAGCGGGAGGTAGCGGGATAGGTCCATAAAAAGGGATCGAAAAAAGGTGGGAGGAGGCAAGAGAGCGAGAATTGCCCAGGAAAGGCAGAAAAGGAGGGAGATGCGCGATGGCGTCAAGGACCGTCCTTGCGTGTTTGGAAGCTCCAGATAAAGCCAACGTATGGGAGGAACCCCTTTTTGGGCGAAACGTTGTCGAGAGGCTGACGGCAAAAAATGGATCAGTCCGATTGGTCGAGCAGGGGTCAAAAGCGACGATCGCCAGAGATACTGAGCCACTGCTAGTCAGGCACCACTGGGCTGCAAGGGGAAGCTTCCGTGATCGCTCTTTCCTTTCGGTCACACCGAGCAACCTTCCGAAGCTACCATCTGAGGAGTCTCTTCCCATCCGGCAAGACGTCGCTGGCCACCTCTTTGCCATCAGGTCGCCTTTTAGCCCTCCGGGCTGCCTTGGCCGGGGGGTTGTCATACCGACAGATGCTTGTAGCTAACCTTGTTTCGTCACAAGAGCATGAAGCAGGCTCCTGCCACTACGGTAGGAAAAGCGGCTGCTCCTAGTAGCCCGAGGGGAGAAACTCCGTCCGGAAAAAACCTCCGCAGCAAGGCTAGACCAATGGGATTCGGAGCGTTAGCGATCACCGTCAAACCCCCTCCCGTAACCGCCCCTGCAAGAACTGCCTGCTTCAAGTCTTCCGGGAGATTCGGAACTTGGGCTGCCAGGAAGGTCACCAGGGCGTTATCATTAAAACTGGTAAGAAATGTTGCCGTCAGCATGGCGGTCCACCGGTCAAGACCTTCCAAAAGTGGCCGGATCCACCATCCCTGAAGGCTGCCGTGAAGCGCAAGTCCTGCAAGGAAAAAGCCGACCATAAGGGGACGGCGCAGCGAGAGCGGGGCCTGATAGTGTCGGGTCGCCTCGGTAAAGGCAAGGAACAAAAGAAAGGCTCCACAGAAAAGGGGTGCCTCGTGAGACGTAACGATCGTCCAACCCAAGAGGCAGAGGTGAACCAGGGTGACCCAGGAAGGCACCGGATGGACAGGTTTGGGATGGGTGTGTTGAGCCGAAAGAACACGTTCTTTCCGTAAGCACTCAAGTCGAGCAAACTCTCTGGCAAAAATCAGAGCGTAACAAAAATTGGATACAACGATGGCAAGCAGCGCTTTATATCCGAACTTTCCCATCATATCTGTCAGGGTTAAGTTCCATCGGTGAGCAACCATAAGTACAGGAGGGGCCGCAAAGGGTGTCAACATTCCTCCAATCGACACATTCACAAAAAGAAGGCCTAAGGTCGCGTAGGCAAGCGCTGGCTTCGGCTGTAGTTCATAAACCTTGTGGGCCAAAAGCAACGAGGAAATCGTCATTGCGGCTGGCTCCGTTAAGAAAGATCCTAGAATGGGCCCAAAAGTTAGGATCAAAAACCACCAACCCCAAACGCTATCGTTAGCGAATCGTGCTATGAGCTCCAAAGACTTTTCGGCAAGACGGAGAAGCGGACGAGAGGAAGCTATCGTCATAATCACAACCACGAAGAGTGGTTCGGTGTAGTTAACTTCGTACGTCCAGTATCGCTTAGTAGCTTCCCATCCCTCCCAATAGACCATGACCCAGAAAAGTGGGATTGCCCAGATGCCAAAAACGGCCTCCACCTCCGCGGCGAATTCTAGGAGGCGC
This sequence comes from Candidatus Methylacidithermus pantelleriae, assembly GCF_905250085.1. Classification (GTDB taxonomy): domain Bacteria; phylum Verrucomicrobiota; class Verrucomicrobiia; order Methylacidiphilales; family Methylacidiphilaceae; genus Methylacidithermus; species Methylacidithermus pantelleriae. The sequence goes on along the minus strand of NZ_CAJNOB010000018.1, from coordinate 1,191 downwards.
GCCGTTATTGACTCTGGATTGGGCCAAGCAACTGGATCTTTTCGGAGCTTTGAGCCGAGGCGTGCTTGATGTCGTTCGTCGATCCAGCGAGAGAGCCGGTGCACGGCTGGAGTGAGAAATGTGTGGACGACAGCTAAAAGAAAGAGAGCTGTCGCCCACGCGTGCATGGGCTTTGGTGTAACGCGCCCAGACGAGGACTCTTGAAGTCGAGGGGCTTGTGCACTTGTAAGAGGCGAGCCAGCCATGGCCCAAGCTTGGGCCGCCATCTCGATAGTGTCTGGAGTGTGGTAGTAGGGACCGTGAGAAGCCTCCCAAAAAGCCATGTGAGAAAACTTTGGCATAACCAAAAAAAGGGAGAGTATCGGGGAGAGGAAGAATGTCATTTCTTTGTTGCGATGAAAAAAATGCGTTTACTCAAAGGTGATAGAGTTTCCATGACAAACTCTGTGCGTGCCCATCGTGCAACGTTTTCTGAGGTGGATCCAGTTCCCATTTGATCGCGGCTTACCGCCTACATGCCGGGCGGATGTTCGGCGGATTCGAGTTGCCGGAAGCTCGCTTCTCCTAGCCTGCGTGAGCACTCTGGGGATGGGCAGGTACGCCGACACGACCTCTCTTCCATCTTCTGGCAGAACGGATCCGCGCAGGAGTAAACCGCCGGTGAGAATGGTCTTCTGGTCATCACCTGCAAACCTGGCGCAGGCCCTTTCTGGGGTGGCTAAAGACGATCAACTTTTCCGCGCTGGTTATGAGTGAGCCTTTCCGCTCTCCTCTCACACCGGTACCAACGGTACCATCTTGTAGGCTTTTGCGAGACGTTTCCCTCCGGCCTCTCCCTCGAATAACGTACCAAGCCGCTGGGGAGGGCACGGGAGCTTCTTTCTGCCATCGAGCATCCTTGCTTTTCGTATGCTTTCGTTTTCGGGCACCGGTTCTTGTTAGGCAACTCTTTTGCTCGGTCGCCATCACTGGCTCAAGCGCGATCATCCCAGCTTTCTTCAATCTTCCATAGTGCCTTTCGACGGCTGTCGTGCCACCCGCGGGGATCCCTATCCCCACGACTAGCCCTGTTTGGCCCCGGGGAGAAAAGGTTAGCCGCCGCACCGGAAGAAAGTGTGCTCGCTCCCGCACCGTTAGGACATCGTACGCAGATACCCATCCGACCAGGATCGGGAAAGTTGTGCCCTTCCA
>NZ_CAJNOB010000017.1 GCF_905250085.1 Candidatus Methylacidithermus pantelleriae | reverse complement strand
CACTTGCAACGGCGGTCATGTCACCTTCGGCCTAGCTGCGAGGCTTCGGACGAGGGATGCATGGTCGATTCCATGGCGGGGTTTCGGAAGAGACGCAAAGGGGCCGCATGGGGCGCACGTCCGGTCGAGGAGGAATCGGCGGCCTCCTACGCCTTTGTCCCAGAAAACGCAAGACTGGGCGCTCCCTGGGCTTTGCCAGCGGAATCCCGACACGGGAATGGTCGGTAGCACTGTTCGGCCGGCGTCCAGGATGATCTTCCCTGGTAGGGAAATGATTGTCCGTGGTTTTAGGCGTGGTCGATAAACTGGGAGCAAGCAGGAAAACAAGCCAGAAACGCTGGGCCCATCATGCATCGCCCGCCTTGCTGTCTTAAGCGTTCTCTATCCGTGTACATGGCTCCACGGATTAACCTCTTCTTTCGCCGATTGCCTTATCTCGTTGGGAAAGTTCCCTTGGTCCTAGCGGTGAGGAATTTTTCTCCTCTCTTGCCACTATCCTCTCCACAGAGCTCGGAAGTCAGAAAAACTAGGGCTCGTAATCGGAGCGATCGACTCTCCCCCGCACTATTTCCTTCGCTCGAAGAAAGGCCTTAACGTTTTCCAGGGCAAGTGCAAGCGCCTGAGATCGAACGCTTGGGACACACGTTGCGTTATGGGGAGAGCCAACCACATTGGGGAGTTCTAAGAAAGGAAAGCGCAGGGAGAAGCTTCCGTGCAACCGCGGCTCCTTCCACCAGGTATCAAGCCCAACAAGGAAGTTGGGACAGCGGACCAACTTTTCGAAGAGAGCCTCTTGGTCAACCAGTTCTCCCCGGGCGACGTTAATCAAAATCGCATCTTCCTTGATCCTTTCCAGTTCCGCCTTGCCAAGAATCCCTCGGGTGGCTCGGGTCAGTGGCAGGCTTAACACAATAAGGTCGGCGCGTGGTAACCATTCGGGAAGTTCTCGCAGGGTCCCACACCTAAGTACTGGCTCAGTGGTTTGCCCCGATCGGTTGATCGCCCAAAGGGAGACCCCAAACGCTCGCAGAAGCCTTCCAATTGCCCGGCCAATACTCCCAAAACCCACAACCAGAGCCTTCATCCCCTGGAGCATGCGATTTTCGGTACGGTCGTCAAAGACCCGTTTCCTCAAGTTTTCCAGTTGGTGCGGAATGCGCTTTGCCAATGCAAGGACAAGAGCCAATGCATGTTCTGCCACCGGCGCCGAGTAAGCTCCCGGGTTGCACGCAACTTCCACCTGTGGATCGAGCAGCTCGTAGGGCGCATGATCAGCCCCTGCGGTCACCAGCTGGAGAAAAAGAAGATGGGTCATCCGGGAAAAGATTCGGGCTGGCTCCGGCCGAAAATCCCACCGGGGGTTCCAGCTCACTAAAATGCTAACCTCCTGGAGGATCTTTTCCCGAACCTGCGAATCAAGAGAGGGCCAAAAGTGAACGGGAGTTTCGCGGCCGAGAATACGCTCAAAGAGTTCTCGATCCCCCTTCTGCTCCTCAAAGGATGCCAAGACAACCCCAGCCATCCTATCCGTTTGTTCTCCCTGATTCCCCTTCCCCCATCGAGCCTTCGAATCGGAGGCGCTCCGGGGGAACCTTCCACCGCAGGGCCATTCTCCAAATGGCCAGCGGCAGGGCCGCGTAGAACGAGGCCGCTATCCCTGGCAACATCCCTGGGACCACGCGAGGCCGGCCTTGCCGAGCCGCCCGAAGAGCCGCCTCCACGACCTCATGTACGGTGGTCCACATGAAGTCTGGCGCTAGGGAAACACCCCCGTCTTCCTTTCGACGGCAAGCCCTGTCAAAAAACTCCGTGGCGACAGGACCGGGACACACAGCTGTCACCGTAATGCCATAGGGGGAAAGTTCCCAGTACAGGGATTCGGAAAACGAATTAAGATAGGCCTTTGAAGCCGCGTAGACCGCAAAAAAAGGGATGGGATGAAAACCAGCAATGGACCCGACATTAATAATCCATCCGCGTTTCTTTTTCATCATCCCGGGAATCACTTCCCATGCAATCCGAGTCGCAGCAAGGATGTTTACCCGAAGCATCTGCTCGACTTTTTTCCAGCTGGCGGTATGAAAGGGTCCCATATCTCCCAACCCCGCGTTATTGACCAAAAGATCCACTGAAATCCCCCGAACGTTAACCTTCTCCAAAAACCGATCGAGCTCGGCCGAATCAGAAAGGTCGACGGTCTCTGTCCAAATGGTTAGCTGCCCAGAAATCGATTGAAGCTCCTCTGCCAAAGCCATCAGCCGGTCCTTGCGCCGGGCCACCAAAATCAAAGACGCCGCCTTTGTCGCAAGGTGGCGAGCGAACTCCCTTCCAATACCCGATGAGGCCCCCGTGACCAGAGCTGTGACCCCCACAAAGGGGTCGTCTTCAGCGGATCTCATGCAAGAGAATGGATTCCAATAGCTCGTCCCCCACCCGGGCGGACGACAAAAACACCAGCTTCTGTCCGGACCGCACAACCCCCCGATGTAACAAGCGCGCTTCTGCTGCCAAAACGGTCTCTTCCGGCCTTTTGGGAAATTCCATTTGGAAAGCCCGAATACCATAATAGAGGGTGAGCCTCCTACAAAGCCCTTCATCGGGAGAAAAAACAAAAATAGAGGAGTACCGGGGACGAAGTCCGGCCACGACCGCCGCCAAGTATCCGGAGCGAGTAAACACGCAGATTCCATGACTGCGCGTCTGATTAGCTAGGTGGACCGCAGCACTGGCCAGCCGTTCATGATCATTGGCCGGTTCAAAAAGTTTCTCGTAACCAGCCCCTCCACTTCTCTCCGTCCGAACGGCCACGCGATCCAAAACCGATACACAATCCGCGGGGTACCGACCGGCCGCCGTCTCGCTAGACAAAAGCAAAGCATCAGCTTGCTCATAGACGGCGTTGGCAATGTCCGTAATTTCTGCCCGCGTGGGCACTGGATTTTGCACCATGCTCTCCAACAAGTGGGTAGCAACGATGACAGGCTTTAGCTGGGCAATACACGTTTTCACGATGCGCCGTTGGATAATCGGCAATTCTTCGTACGGGCACTCAATCCCTAGGTCTCCTCTTGCCACCATGACCGCATCCGACACATCGATAATGGAAAAAAGGTTCTCAACCGCCAGACGGTCTTCGATTTTCGAGATCACCATGGCTTCGGCCCCCTTGCTTGCCAAGAATTCCCGCAGCTTCTGAATGTCCTCGGGCTCTCGGACAAAGGATAGGGCAAAGAAATCCATCCCGCATTCAATCCCCAATGCCACGTCGGCCAAATCCTTATCGGTCAGGGCAGGCAGCCTAATCCGGACTCCCGGGAGATTGATGTGTCGTCGGCTCCCCATAACTCCTGGGGTAAGGACCTCGCACCGGAGAAAAGTGTCGCTTTTTTCCAACACCTTCATCCGGATTACCCCATTGTCCACAAGGATGATATCCCCTTGGGTTATGTCCTTCGGTAAATCTTCGTAGTTGACCGACACGGAAGGTGACGCGCTACTGTCAACTCCTCCTACCGTAAAGGTGAACATGTCGCCTGGCCGCAAGGCCACATCGTGCTGCAGGTCTCCCGTCCGGATGGCTGGGCCCTGAGTATCCATCAGAAGTCCGACGCACCGGTCGAGCTCAAAAGCGATTTCTCGAATGAGGGCGCATTTTTCCCTAACCCATGCGTGCCCCGCGTGGGACATGTTAAAGCGAAAAACATTTACCCCTCGCTCGATGAGAAGCCGAATCATGTCCGGCGACTCACTGGCCGGACCCAGGGTAGCGATAATTTTGGTTCGGCGTGTCCAAGGGAAAAAGGGCCGGGTAGCGCGCTCTTCGGCCTGCGCGCTACGCCCCTTTAACTCTTCTGAAATTTCCCACATAAGCGATCGTTTCTTACGGCTCTCGATAAGGGACCGTTCGAATCCCTAGTTCTCGCAGCTGCTCTAGCTCGACCTCCGTAGGGGACCCGGTCAAAAGATCTACCCCCGCACTATTCTTGGGAAAAGCAATAACGTCCCGAATGGTGGTCGCCCCAGCCATCATCATCACAAGCCGGTCGACACCAAGTGCAATCCCCCCGTGAGGCGGCGCCCCATAGGATAGCGCTCGCAAAAGATGACCAAATCTTTTCTCCTGTATCATCGGATCTAAGCCCAGAATCTGGAAAATCCGTGCTTGCAGTTCCGGCTCATGAACACGAAGACTTCCACTCCCGATCTCTACCCCGTTTAACACTAAATCGTAGGCCAAAGCCCGCACCTTTTCGTACTGGCCCTCTTCGAACAACTTCCAATCCTCCGGATGCGGCCGGGTAAAGGGGTGATGGGTGGCTTCCCACCGATTGGCCTCCTTGTCAAACTGGAAAAGCGGAAAGTCGGTAATCCAAACAAAAGCAAATGGCTCCTTGGGGATATGGCTCTTAGAAAGCCAACTCATCACCCTCTCCCGGATTTTCCCTAAAACCTTGCAGGCAATCTCCCAAGATTCGGCCGAGAAAAGAAGGAGATCCCCCGGCTCAACTTCCAGCCGCTGCGAAAGCGCCTCTTTTTCCTTTTCCGTAAGGTGGCGTGCAATCGGGGATTTCCATTCCTTCCCTTCCACCTTAACATAAGCTAGCCCACCAGCTCCCAAACTTTTAGCTTCCTCTATGAGCCCTTCCAGCTGGGCAAGGGAAAGCTCCGCCAATCCCTTGGCATTAATCGCCTTAATCACACCTCCCTGCTCTAAGGCTGCTCGGAAAATCTTGCATCCCGTCTCCGAGAAGATCTCACTCACATCGGACAATGCTAGGGGCCAACGGAGATCAGGCTTTTCCGTCCCGTACCGATCGATCGCTTCCCAATAGGAAAGACGAGGAAACGGTAACGAAAGCTCCACCCCACAAACTCGGCCAAACGCCTCCTCTAAAAAACCTTCCACCCATCCAAAAAGCTCCTCCTGATCGACAAAGGAGGCTTCCAAATCGATCTGGGTAAACTCCGGCTGGCGGTCGGCTCGAAGATCCTCGTCGCGAAAACACCGAGCAATCTGGTAGTACCGCTCAAGGCCAGCGACCATAAGGAGTTGCTTGTATTGTTGCGGAGCTTGGGGCAACGCATAAAAGCACCCCCGATGCAAACGACTCGGCACTAGAAAGTCACGCGCCCCCTCCGGAGTGCTCTTGGAAAGAATAGGGGTTTCTACCTCGATAAACCCTTGTCCATCAAGGTAATCCCGGATGGCCCGCAGAACCCGATGACGAATACGGAGATTTTCCAGCATCGGGCGGCGACGCAGATCCAAAAACCGATAGGATAACCGCAGCTCTTCTCCCGGGAGATTCCCTCCATGCAAGGGAAACGGCAAAACGGCACACGGACTCACCACGCGAAGGCCATCCGCATTGACCTCAATTTCACCGGTCGCCAACCGCCTGTTCTCGGTACCCGGAGGACGGGCTGCCACCTCTCCCCATACCTGAAGTACCGATTCTTCCCGCACTCGATGGGCTTCTTGAGTAGCCTCGGGACAGCGGTCTGGATGAAAGACCACCTGGGTAATCCCTTCTCGATCTCGAAGGTCCACAAAGACGACTCCCCCATGATCCCTTCGCGAATGAACCCATCCGATAAGCGTTACCCGCTGGCCTATGTGACAGCGCCGAAGCTCATGACAATGATGGGTACGCTTGGGGAAAAACCCCGGCTGGGCTTGGTTCCCTTTCATTCCCACTTGACCCTTCCTCTAGCAGCGCTCGCGCAGGAACGGGACGATCTTGTCCACTGGGATCGCTCCTTCCTCCGTAGCCTTAAGCTTTTTAAAACCGACCAGGCCTTTGCACCAACGCTCATCTAAAAAAAGAGCATACCGGCACCCACGTTCCTCGGCCAGCTCAAGCTGTTTCCGAACGCTCGTCACAGAAAGGGGATAATCGGCTCCAAGACCCGCCTCTCGCAAGCTTTGTAAAAGAGCGGCTGCAGCCGGGCGCAGATCCTCGTTCACCAGCACTAGATAAGCATCCAGCGTCCAGCAGCGCTCCCGCCCGGGAAGTTTTTCCCTTAAAAGTTCCCCCAAAACAACATCCCCCATCCCGAATCCCGCCGCCGGCAAAGGCTCGCCTCCAAACTTGGGCACAAGATCGTCATACCTTCCTCCTCCGGCAATGGCCCGCAATCGTCGCTGCCGGTCGAAAATTTCAAATACGATCCCAGTGTAATAGGCCAGTCCCCGGACGACCCGCAAATCGATCTCAACAAATCGCGTCATTCCTCGCCAAGCCAGCCGATCGAGAAGCTCCTGGAGACGAGGCCAGCGCGGTTTTTCTTCCAACACCGAGAGGATCGGCTGGGCCCATTTTCCCAAACGCTGCACGGTAACTTCGTAAGGTTCTCGTTCGCTTTTATCTATCACCTGCAAAACATGAGTCCATTCCTCGGGATCGACTCCAAGCTTTCCCAAAAGATCCGCCCAAAAAAGCCGGTCACTCACTCGAACGACAAAATCTTCTTCTTGCAATCCCAATTCCCGGAGTGTATCGATGGCCAAGGCTATCAATTCACACTCCGCCTCTAGACTCGGCTCTCCAATGATGTCACAATTGAACTGAAAGTGTTCTCTGAGTCGCCCCCTTTGCATTCGCTCGTAACGAAAAAGTTGTGGAATGGAAAACCATTTGATCGGCTTTTTATATTGTTTGTGACCCCGTGCAATCATTCGCGCCAAAGTCGGCGTCATTTCTGCCCTCAGTGCGACTTCCCGCCCCCCACGATCCACAAAGCGATATAATTGATCCAAAAGCTCCCCGCCGCTTTTCTTGGCATAAATCTCCAACGGTTCCAGCGGAGGACCATCATACTCGACAAATCCGTACCGCCGCGCTACCCTTCGCCACGCCTCAAGAATGCGGTTCCGAAAGCAAAGATCCTCCGGATAGAAGTCTCGAAACCCCGGCAAAGCTTGCATCTCCCACATCCTAGCAGAAAGGGGGCCTCGGGTAGCACCCCAAAATTTTTTTGCACAAAACCCTCGCGCGATTCAGACCTCAGGGTTTGCCCGCCCAGCTGGCCAACCTTATCCCTCCTGGGTCAGCCGATCTCCTAGCTTTGCCAGAAGCTCCCGGACTTCTTTCCCGGGCTTGAACTTTACTACCGGTCTTGGAGGAATAATAATGTCGGTCTCGGGTTGTTTGGGATTCCTTCCCTTTCGCGCTTTTCGCATCTGTACTTGGAAGATCCCAAACCTCCGCAATTCAACTGTCTCCCCCTTGCCCAGGCTTTCTTTCAAACAGTCCAAAAGCTTCTGAAGCACCTGCCCGACCTCCTGGTGGGAAAACCCTGTTTCGTCACTTACCCGAGCGATCAAGTCACGGCGCGTTACGTGCCCCATGGGTTTTGTTGCCATCCTTCAACAAGATAAGAAAGTTTTGGAGGAAGAAAAGGGATAGTCCCGTTTTTGGGAGCTTTTACCGCCAGGCCTTCCGCTTCTGTCACCCGGTTTGGCAAATGCTCCCAATAGAAGCTCGTGGCGCATCCCCTCATTCCTTCTCAGTTGCACGGCTGCAAGTTTCGTGGATGGGTGAAGAGTTGCACCTTACCGCAAGGTCCGCCAAGTTACTGGGACCATGGGAGAAGCACCTCCAAAGAGTCGACCCAGCTGGCTTTGGCTCGCCATTTTGATTGTAAGCCTTTTTCTCAACGTGGTGCTCCTAGCCATCCTGACTGGGAAAAATAAGCTTGGAGAGCGCTACTCTCCCAGAATGGAAGAAGAAGTTCTGGCCGACGGAGTAGGCGATCGCTCCACAAAGATCGCCGTGGTGGATCTGCGGGGTCTGATCAGCACCGAAGTCCCAGGAGTTTTTGGAGACTCCATGGTCGAAGACATTGCCCTTGAACTCAAGCAAGCCGTGTCCGATCCCAAAGTCCGAGGTATTGTCCTGCGGGTAGATTCACCAGGAGGGGAAGTAGGGGCTAGTGACACCCTTTACCACGAGATCGCGAAGACACGAAACCGGAAGCCGGTCGTCGTTTACATGGAATCCATCGCAGCCTCGGGCGGTTACTACGCCTCGCTCGGAGCTAGCTACATAATGGCGGGAGACCTCTCGATAACGGGAAGTATTGGGGTCATCATTCAAACGTTTAACTTCCATCATTTGCTGGATAAAATCGGTGTTAAACTTTTAACTTTTAAGAGCGGAAAGCTTAAGGATCTTTTAAATCCTGGTCGTGACGTTACTCCCGAAGAGGAAGCCTACGTACAGGGGCTCGTCAACGAGAGTTACCAGCGTTTCGTGGAACTTGTAGCCCGAGAGAGAAAACTTAAGGTTGACGAACTAAAGGATCGGCTGGCTGACGGCAGGATTTTTTCAGGAAAGCAGGCGCTTGAAGCCAAACTTGTGGACGGCCTTGGATATTTTGAGGATGCGGTTCGGAAATGTCGCGAGCTTGCAGGAGCCCCCGCTGCTAGGCTGATTCGCTACGTCCCAGGGTTTTCGGTCGGACGCTTGCTCCGGCTTTTTTCTTCGCAGTCCCCAAAGGTGGAAATAACCGTAGGGCCAAAGGCCCTGCCCCTGGAAAGTGGTCGACTCTACTACCTCACTCCTCTGGCTGTGTGGCAATAGGTTTTCGGAATTCCCAAACCGACGGTGCCCAGGCGGGTGATAACCCCCCAGTAAGTCTATGAATCACTTCCCTGCGACTTACTTCTCTTTCCCCCCTCTCGCGGTCTGGTTTTTCCTAATCGTTCACCTGGCGGCACTGGTCTCTCTTGTCGGTGCCCTGCGGCGATGGAGTCTCGAAGGAAGCTTGCAACCGCGGTTAGGCAACGTAGTTGAATTTTCCTGGACCGATGCCCTTGCCATTGGTGTCCTGCTTTTGGGGGGCGTTTTTTCGGCGGGTGGTTTCTTTTTGGCACTTGCACCGATTCCTTTAATCTTGGTCCTTGTTCGCTTTCGCGGCCTTCCGATTCGCTCCTATCTAGGGCTGGACCGGTACCGATGGATTCATATTTTCGGGCTTGGCCTTTGGATCTGTTTGGCCGCCTACCTGCCGCTCCAAGCCCTTGCGGCCGGATGCAGCGCCCTCGCTCAAGCGCTCGGGCTGCCCGTCGAACCCCAGCCTGCCGTTGTATGGTTTCTCAAGGCCCGGGGAACCCCAGGTTTTTGGTTTTTACTGGTGGCCGTTTTGGGAATTGCCCCGTTCGGAGAAGAGCTTTTATTCCGAGGTTTCCTTTATCCTCTTCTCAAACGCCGTTTCAGCTATCCCCAAGCGGTGGTGTGGAGCGCTGCCGTTTTTGCCCTCTTCCACGCCCATTGGCTTACATTTCTTCCTCTCTTTGGCCTTGGAATCGTTTTGGCCTTGGCCTACGAGTTTTCAGGAGCGCTTTTGCTTTCGATCGCCATCCATTTCTGGTTTAACGGGTTGACCACAGGCCTTTTGCTTCTTGCCCCTCCATTGTAGGGAAAGTTGGCTCCGCCACACGCGTAGGGACGTGAAAACTTAGGCAACGGCTTTCGCGCCAGGCTTTTTTGGTAAGCGCCCAGTGCCACCGCCTAGATTTTGGCAAAATCTGCCGGTGTCCTTCCCAGGTTGCGAGACTTCCGAAAGAGGGCTTCCTTTAGGCTTGCGCCGGTTTGTAAGACCGACGTCACGCTCAATGACCCAAAAATTTACCCAACAACACCCTCTCCGACGAAGCTCAGCTGCAAAGTGAGTCCTTTCGCCGCGAATTAGCAGTATCCTGGAGTGTATTTCTTCCAATAGGCCTATTCACGATGCCCACTTGATGTGTCCCAAGTCGGACGCCCGATTCCCTCCGAGCCCGCGGGTTTGCTTGGAATCGACCCAAGGGGATTCGACCAAGCCAGCCTTGGGAATATGCGGAACGGGCTCGTTGCGGAAAACCGGATCAGCGCACGGGATTTCCCTTTAAAAAAACCAGTTAGGTCTTCTCCGTATCGGTCGGCTGAAAATGCCTAGCAGACTCCTCATCTTGCGAGGGAAGCCAACCGAGCTGCTCGCCCGATCAAGAAAGAATGCTAAACCGTTTCTAAAACTTCTGGAGCGATCCCGGGAAAGACCAAGGCGTTTCCGACGTGTTTCGGGAATAGACTGGATCGCTCCTTCTTGGGCAATCCGCTGCTGTGTCTGCTCGTGCCCCATCGCGTTGGGAATCTCGCCAACACGCCGTCAGTCGTTCAAAACTCTCGCACCGGGGCGCCAGCTTGGCGCCGCGCCTGGCTAAAGCGGATGTCGTAGATCGCGCAAACCACATCGCGGCGCCTGGAAAAGGGCAACCTCATCCCCAAGCACCAGGGCAGGCAAAAGGCTGGGCCAAAGAAGGATAGAGTCTTGGCTCGCCTTCGAATGCCGTTGGCATTATTATGCAGAGACATCCATGCCCGCTATTCTGGTCCTCGGTCTTGTTTACCAATGACATTTCTATGAGCCCAAGGGAAAGCACGCTTCCCGCTTCGATCCATTCATGCCATTGTTCAAAGAACCCATGAGTCGGCCTCGTTATCCCGATGGTCCCAGTCACAACTGGACACTTGAGGAGCAATACGCCCGGTGCCGGTTGCACGAAATAGGGGAAAAGAGGCTTATCCAAATCCTCACCCGGCACTGGAAACAAGATCGGGGTGTGCTTCGCGCTCTGGAAGAGGACTGCGCGGTTTTTCGTGGTTTACCCGATCAGGGGTTCTGGCTTCTCAAAATAGAAAGTGTGGTCGAGGGAGTCCACTTTACCAAAGGAACCCCCTTTTTTCTTGTGGGGAGAAAAGCCCTGGCTCGCGCTCTTAGCGATCTTGCCGCCATGGGCGCGATTCCAAGGTATGCGATGGTGGCACTAGCCGCCAGTCCCCGTCTTTCTCTCTTTGCGCTTCAACGATTGTACGAGGGTATGGAGCGGCTAGCCAAGGCCTACCGCCTTTTTTTTGTCGGAGGCGAAACCGTACGGTCGGACGCCCTTCTTATTACTGTGTCCCTGTTGGGGCATACACCGGGATATCGCCCGGTGTTGCGCTGCGGAGCCCGGCCGGGAGACTCGTTATTTGTCACCGGAGAGCTGGGTGGAAGTTTTCCAACCAAACACCTTGTTTTTGAGCCCCGTCTTCGAGAAGGCCAGTGGCTCGCCCAAAATCGGTTAGCAAGAGCAATGATTGACCTAAGTGATGGTCTCGCATCGGACTTATCCCAGCTAGCCCGTGCCTCCGGCGTCTCTTTTGAACTGGATTTTTCTAAGATTCCCAGGCGCCCTGGGATTTCCCTTTCCCAAGCTCTCCAGGATGGGGAAGACTATGAGCTTCTTTTTGCGGTTGCACCAGCAAAGGTCTCACAACTCCAGAAACAATGGCCCTTCCGGACCAAGCTTACTTGTATCGGTTTGTGCCATCCGGCCGATCCAAAAGCATCTCAGACTCTGGACGCTTTTCATGGGTTTGATCATTTTGCATAGCCCAGACCAGATGGAGGCTCTGGGTCAAGAGCTAGGACAAAAGGCTTGCTGCGGAGAAGTTTTTGCCATTTCCGGGCCCCTAGGCGCCGGCAAGACCACTCTCATCCGAGGCCTGGCACGAGGGTTAGGGTTTGCGGGAGATGTGACCAGTCCTACTTTTACCTGGATTCATGAGTACGTCGGAGGCCGCCTCCCCTTGGCCCATATCGATCTATTCCGCCTAGAGAATGAGGAGGACATCTACAAGCTGGGGTTGCTGGACTATCTTCCTTGGGAAGGAATTACGGCCGTCGAATGGCCGGAAAAAATCCAGGCTTTTCTCCCTCCAGGAACCCAGCACTGGGAAATCGCCATCGTAGGGGAGGGAGTCCGCTCGGTAAGGAGACGCCAAGCATGATGCTAGCTTTGGACTGTTCCTTTAGCCCCGTCAGCGTTGCCTTGGGAACGCAAGGACAGATCGTTTGGTATAGGGAACTTCCTGGAAACCACCGGCCGACTGGAGCACTCTTCCAGATGTTAGAGGAGGCAATTCCTACACCCCACGGGATTTCTCTCATTTTGGTAGGGCTCGGGCCAGGTTCCTTTTCGGGAATCCGACTGGCCATTGCAGTTGCCCAAGGACTAGCCTTGGCTTTGGGAGCCAAGGCCTTGGGCCTTTACAGCGTTTGGTCGCTTGGATGGCGATGGCGAAAGAAGGACCGGATTGGAATTTTTTCCGACGCCCGGAGAGGCGAGCTCTATGCCACTTTCTTTCGGCAGGGCAAGCTGGAGAAAGGCCCGATGGTGATTTCCAGGCGCGATCTTGCCCTCTGGACCCAGGGGCTAGATAGGGCAATTAGTCCTGATCGAGTTGCCCCTGAACTTTCCTGGGATTACCCTCGGGCCAGTGATTTTCTTGAGTTATGGGAGGAGCTAGGGGACGATTGCCTGTGTCCTAACTTGGAACCTGTCTATTTGAGAAGCCCCGTTCCGTGAGTCTACCTTTTCGATCCTGGGTTGAGATTGACGGCCGCGCCCTTCGATCCAATGTCCGGTTCCTTCGCAAGCTCCTTGGGAAAGAAAGGAAACTGGTGGCCGTTGTCAAATCGGATGCCTATGGCCATGGGTTAATCCCGGTAGCAAGCGAACTGGAACGAATAGGAGTCGATGGGTTCGCCGTCGCGGATCCCCAAGAAGGAAAGACCCTGCGCGAGCACGAAATCCAACTCCCCATCCTCGTTTTAGGTCCTTGCCTTAAAGAAGAATGGGAGGAGGTCATTGAGGCAAGGCTTTGCCCGGTCATTTCCACCTTTCAAGAGGCGCAAGAACTAGCCGTCCTCGCCCAACAACGCAAGCAACTGGTACACGTCCACCTTGCGATCGATACGGGCATGGGACGCGAAGGATTAAGCGGAGAGGCTTTTTTCAGAGAATGGGAAAAGATCAGAAAGCTTTCCTGGATCAGAGTCGCTGGGCTTTTTTCTCACTTTGCTTCCTCCGACAGCGATCCGGAAGCCACGCGGCACCAGTGGGAAACGTTTCTTATGTACCGCAAAAAACTAGGTCTCCCTCTGGGGCATATTGCCAACAGTGCAGCCATTGGTTCCAATCCGGCTTACGGGCAGGACTGGGCTCGAGTAGGACTAGCCCTGTATGGCCTTTCCCCCTTTCCTTCCTTGCAATCTCGACTACGGCCGGTGCTTTCCTGGAAAGCCAGGATCAGCCTTTTTCGCTGGATGCCTCCCGGCAGTCCAATAAGTTATGGGGGTAGCTACGTCGTTACTTGTGGGGAGCGGATCGCCACTGTAACTGTCGGATACGGTGACGGGTATCCCCGCGCGCTTTCCAATCGTGCGTACGTTTTGGTCAAAGGAAAGCGCTGCCCGATCCGGGGACGCATCACCATGGATGAGCTCCTCATAGATATTTCCCACATACGCTCCGTACGGCGCGGGGAAGTGGTGACGCTGCTCGGAAAGTCCCAGGGCGAGGCCATTTTAGCAAGCGATCTGGCGGAGATGGCCGGGACAATCCCTTATGAAATTTTGACGGGAATTTCCCTTCGGATCCCGAGGGTTTACCGGAATTTTTCATCCCTCACCTGTGAGTTCCTCCCTCCAATGAATTCGGGGGCTTCTTTAAGCGGATGCGTGTTAGAGCGCGTATCTAAAGAGAGGGGGGGATGAGAACCTAGCTCCGCCTCGCCTCCCCTTGTTTTTAAATTCTAAAGCCGGATGCAGACCGACTTAAGCTCTGTGTATTCCTCGAGGACGGCATGCCCCATTTCTCTTCCCCATCCGGATTGCTTGTAGCCTCCAAAAGGCAAAGCGGCATCAAAAATATTGTAACAGTTGATCCATACCGTCCCTGCCTTGAGTTCTCTCGCGAGACGATGCGCCTTAGAGATGTCTCGCGTCCAGATTCCCGCTGCCAGTCCATAGATGGTTTGGTTGGCCGCAGGAGGAATTTCAGAAGGGTCCTCAAAGGGGATAGCAACCACCACAGGCCCGAAAATTTCTTCCTGAACGATGCTCATTTGAGGTTGAGCGTTCACAAAGACTGTGGGTTCCACGAAATACCCTTGCCCCTCTTTCTTTTTTCCTCCCACCACCGGTCTGGCTCCCCCCTCCTTCCCCTCTTCGATGTAGCGGCAAACTCTCTCGAGCTGCTCTTCGGAAACTAGGGGGCCCATTTGGGTCTGGGGATCCCAGCCGGGACCCAGGCGAATTTTGCGAGCTTCTTCCGCCACCCCTTCCACTACACGGTCAAAGACTTTCCGCTCCACGTACAGCCGCGTGCCCGCGCAGCAACATTGACCATGGTTAAAAAAGACAGCACTAGCTGCGGCAGGAATCGCCTCTTCGAGCTGGGCGTCTGCAAAAACAACATTGGGGCTTTTGCCTCCAAGTTCGAGTGTGACCTTTTTGAGATTACCTGCCGCAGCACGAACGATCTGTCGCCCCACCTCCGTAGATCCCGTGAAAGCTACCTTATCCACATCTGGATGTGAAGCCAGCGCCGCACCCGCTGTTTCCCCAAAGCCCGTGAGAATGTTCACGACACCTGGAGGAAAACCGGCTTCGATAATGAGTTGGCCAAGCCGGAGGGCAGAAAGAGGTGTCTGTTCGGCCACTTTGAGAACCACCGTGCAGCCACAGGCAAGTGCAGGACCGAGCTTCCAAGCCGCCATAAGCAACGGAAAATTCCACGGTATAATCTGCCCACAAACCCCAACTGGCTCGCGGACCGTGTACGCTAGATATTCGGCTCCCGGAGTGTAAGGAACAGAAATGGGAATCGTATTACCTTCGATCTTCGTCGCCCAGCCCGCCATATACCGGAAGAGGTCCACCGCCAGCGGAACATCGACCGCCCGTGCCACGCTGCGGGGTTTTCCGTTATCGAGCGACTCGATCACTGCCAATTCATCCGCATGAGCCTCTACTAAGTCTGCCAACTTCCAAATGAGCCGGCCCCGTTCCGAAGGAGTCATGGTGGGCCAAGGGCCTTTCTCTAATGCACTGCGGGCTGCCTTGACCGCTTCGTCTACGTCCTCGGCGGACGCTTCCGCCACCTCCGCCAGAACCTTACCGGTCGCCGGATCGAACGTGGGGAATTTCTTTTGGGTAACGGAGTCTACCCACTGTCCCCCGATCAGAACCCGGTGTCGGGATTGAAGGAAGGAAACCACTTCCAATGGTAAGTCGGGATACGTCTCCTCAAACCATGCTTTCGGGGTAGCTGTCATGGAAGCCCTCCGCGGGATAAAAAGCTCTTTCTTTGCCAGTTGGAATAGAGACCATAGCCGTACACAAGACTGTCACCTAAAAGAAAAATTATACGCTAATAAGCTTATGATTGCAATCTTTTTCCGGACGCCCTTTCGGGGCCTAGAAACGCCCAGGCCTTTTTTGGTAAACCAACCGTACGTTGAGGAAGCCTTCAAAGGGGGATTCCCTTCTCCAGACGTCTGACATTCCTCCTTCCTCTTCCTTGGTCTCTCCTCACCTCTTTCGGAAAAGCTCCCTTGCGTGGCATTTCTTCTTTTCCGGTTTCCAAGCTTATTTCCGCCAGAAGCTATGAGAGAATATTTTCGTCCGACCAAGACTACGCGTTCTCTAGAGGCCCTGCTGCCGCCCTCAAGAATACGAACCTAGCTAGCACTGGAGGAACTACCAGCGTAAGAAGACCTTTTTTCAGCTAAAGCCGCCAACAAGGCTTCAGTAGAAAGGCCTGACCGAACTGCCTCACCGTTGATGCTGGTTACCTGGGACTGGTACTCGGTGAAGGAAACAATTTGCGATTTACGCCACCATTTCCCTCCCCAAGAAAACCAATCTGAAAGATCTCCACTCGACGTCTGTGGCAAGCGCTCCTCCAAGCGACGGCAGGCTTCTGTAAGCTCCTTAAGCTGTTCCTCAACTTTGGCGACTAGTGCTTCCTGTAGGCCCTCCCCCGAAGAGGAAGCGACCCATTTTTTTTCGAGTTCCAGGCGGGCTTCCCGTTCTTTTTCAAATTGTTCTCGGGCTTCGGTCAAAAGAGCCCGAAGCTCGCGGTATTGGCTATCCCACCAGTTTTTCAGCTCGGTGATGGCTTCTTCGTGAGCCTGTTGTAGTCCTCGGAACTGCTCACCCAGCCAGGAATCGAACTCCTGCAAAGGGATGGGAGGGAGCCCACCGAGGGAACCAGCTTCCTGGTCCCTTTCTTCAAGGGCCGCCTGCAATTTCTCAATTTCTTCCTTAAGGCCAATATTTTCTTCCTCGAGCTGTCGAAGTAACTCTTCCGAAGATTCGGCGGTCCTCGCCCCACCCAGTCCCTCTTCCCCCTCGATCGCTTGCCGCTTAAGTTCTGCGAGTTCCTGCTGGAGGCGTTGAAGCTCGGCCTCAAGAGAACTGCGAACCCGCTTTAACTCCTCGTTCTCGGCTTCCAATAGAGCCTTTGCGGCCCGAATCTCTTCCGTCTCTCTCTTCCCAAAAAGAGTCATGACCGACCCATCCTCCTTGCCACCTTGTGGT
Organism: Candidatus Methylacidithermus pantelleriae; assembly: GCF_905250085.1. Classification (GTDB taxonomy): domain Bacteria; phylum Verrucomicrobiota; class Verrucomicrobiia; order Methylacidiphilales; family Methylacidiphilaceae; genus Methylacidithermus; species Methylacidithermus pantelleriae. The sequence continues at coordinate 6,700 of NZ_CAJNOB010000017.1, read as the reverse complement.
TACCAGTTGTCCCCCCTCTTGACAATTTTTTTCCCTCCCTCCCAAGAGCCTCTTATCCGTGGTTGGGAGGGAAAAGGCTCGAAAAAAGATCCAGTTGACGAAAGCTAGTCTCTTAAGACAAGCTAGCCAAGGAGCCCGGTTCTGAGCTTTAATGCCAAAGAGGAGAGCTTAAAAACTCGACGCACAGCCGGAATCGGGTCCCGCAAAAAGCGGTTCCATCTCTCAGCGTGGTCGAAGAAAAACCGGATCCCAGGAGGAAGGAATGTTAACTTTGGTCCATATGATCCTAGGCACCAAGGGCGGGGTGGGGAAAACGACGCTTGCGTGTCACCTGACCGATTACTTGAAAACTCACCAGGTACCCTTTGCGCTCTATGACGGAGACGAGGAAAACCACTCGCTTTCCCGCTTCTTTTCCGAAGCCAATGCCATCAACCTGCGGAACGTCCGAAGTATCGACACGGCCGTTTCTGAAGCAGAAAGCGGCCGTCATAAAGTGGTCTTGGTCGATCTTCGGGCCGGGAGCGGCTCGGAAGTCCTGGAGTGGTTTGAAGACGTCCCGTTTGATGAATTACGAGTGGAAGGTATTGGATTTGTTGGGTGGGGGTGTGTCACGACCGATCCCGATTCAGTGACCACCCTTCTGCACTGGGCTGATGTCCTTAAAGAACGGATTAGCTACGTCGTCGTACGCAACGAAAAGGACGGGCCTCTAGGAGAACAGCTGGATGGTTCGATGGGAGCCATTGAATTTCTTAAACGCAATCGCCCCCCGGTACTCACCATACCACGCTTCCATCCCGAGCTGATGGCCGAACTCAATCGCCTCAATTTCTCGATGGGAAAAGTTCTTTCCTTGGAACAAAAAGTCCCCGGACTCAATGACACAATGATGCGGAGGAGACTCCTTCGGTATCAAGGCAAAATCTTCGAACAGTTCGACAAGATTCGAGAACTGATTATTCCTGCCTAAAGCCACATTGCGATCTCTAAGGACATTCCAGATAAAACTCTCGCCTCTAGCACTGAAAAGAGGCCGTGGTTTGCTCTCCCTTTTTGGGGAGGGCTATTGCAAGTTCGGCTTGGGGCAGAGGGCAGAGTCCGGTCCTTTGTGGTTTGCCGGATTTTCCACGCTCTGGGGTTCAGCTTTGATCAAAAGAGCGCGGGTTCTCATCCTCGAATCCGCCCTGTGCCAGAAGCTACGCTTGCAAGCGGTGTACGGAGTTCTCGGAGTGGTGACTTCGCGCGCTGACCATCCGTCTGTGACCCACGGGAAGAACTCAAGGAGTTGCCAAGAGCTTGTATGGGGACAGTAAGGTTATTTGCTTGCAATGTATCTAAGGGGAATTGAGTGGCAGGGGATTGGCTACAAGACGGTTTCGCGGATGGAGAAGGAGGGTCGTTCGGCAACCCAAACCGTGATCGGGCCTGCGGAAGCGGCGCAGCCTAAGGGTCTTGGCCTCCACGCGCGTGTGTCCAGCGCTCCCCAAAAGCGGATTTGGGCCGGCAATGGGCTTGGATGACCCGGGTTCGTTCTCTAGCAAACGGTTGCCGATCGTCAAGAAGGTCGCGGTGACTCTGCTTCGGCCTCGCGAGAAACTCGTGTGCTTCGGCTGGGATCGCCTTGAGGGGCTGCCATAAGCAAACTCCCTGTTTTTGACCTGCCAGACCCAATTGCCGTTGAGGCCTGAATAGATCTAGTGTCTTACCACCTTATGCCGGGCTTTGCGGCAGCCGGGGGAAAGCCGGCTTTCTTGGCTCGGACGCAGGCTTGCGTTTCCTAAGCGAGCTCAAGTGGTCGTTTTTGCACGGGTTCGGTCTTGCTGGCCGGCAGTTCAAAGCCATCTCGGTCCACCTCGAAGCCAAGATCGCCTCCACCTAAGAGAGACGGGCGGAGAACTCTCGAGGAGATAAGGATACACGTTTGGAAAGCACAAAAAAGAGATCGCCCCGTTAGAGAAGAAGCCGGGATCAACTGTGCTCCATCAAAAGAAGAGAAGGCTGGGCATCCTGCGGACAAAACTCGATCCGGTTCCCGGCCGATCAAGAGTCCGGCCGCCTTCCGCTCTGGTTGGCTGCCCGTGGCCTTTTCCGGAAACCCCTTCCTTGGAAGAGAAGGAATGCACGAACCAAGCCGACGGGAAGAAGAATTGGCAAGGGGAGTGGAGCCAGCAATCTTTTGTGCTCGGATCAAAAGACAAGACCCTGGGCAACCCATCGTGCCGGGCCATAGCCGGCCAGGTCGGAAGCTTGCGGCTAAAGTTACCACTGCCAGACGGAATAGGGAGCCCGAGAAAGTGCGGGGTGCTGGAGAGCGTTCGCGCTGCCTGCGGCGAGGAGCCGATCCTCTAGGTTCCTTCCGCCAAGCGGATCCTGACTGCGCCACCCAGGACGGGGAAGGTCACCCGCCGGCAAGAGGAATGCGCGGTCGGGCTACCGCTTCGTGCGCGACGACAAGGGCTGGCGGGTGTTGGCGAGCGTCGAGGCGCAAACGGTGGGTTTGGCGACCGATTCTCTTGCCGGAGCGCTCGGAATGCATCTTTAACAAAGACGAACTCTAGCGACAGCCGAAAAGCGAACTATTCGGTCATCTCGTAGGAATTTGGCGGACTTACCCTCAATCTCTACAGCGAGAGCCAGGAACAAGCGAACGCGCTTGGCGGGCAAGCGTCGAAAAAATCGCCGGGACCTGTGCCGCTGCGGGCAAGTCATTTAGGATCGAACGATGGGATCTCCCTAAGGGGAGCGTACAAACTCAAGCCGGTTGATCCCGCCCGAGCTTGCTCGCTTTCTTCCTTTGCCTACGTCAAGACGATCGCGATGCTAAAAGAGGCTTCCTTTCGTCCTGGACTCGACCCAATCGAAATGGACCCGGCCTATGCTTCGGTGATCGCGGCGGTTCATTGTGCGTGCCGCCACGGCACGTGTTCTCACCAGAGTGCGGTCTGGAGCTCCCGCCCGGGGAGGGTTGAGCCTATCCTAACCGCCCGGCCGTTCGAACGGCCGTCGTGCCGCCCCGCACTGGACGGCTCGAGCTCACCTTTGCCCTGCCTGCGAGGAACGGGGCGAAGCATGTGTGGTGGGTCTGGACGACTGTTCGAAGGAGTCTCACAGCCGTGGATGGGCGGTCAGGAGGTCATCGAGTGACTCCCGCGTCTTCACCTCTGAAAGCGCCGGCATTGGGCACTACCCGGGTTTTCCCCGTAAAACCCCAGCACGCGAATCGCGAGCAGCACGGTCGAGCTCGTGGCCTGGATGATGTGCCCGGGTGGGGGAAAGGTTATGCATCGTTTAAGGAATGCCTCAGGACATGTTAGGCTCCATGGATTCCCCGGGAAGACGGCCAATCGGTTAGACAACAAACTTGGACAGCTCGTCTCAATCGTGGTAGTCAATAGGGTAGGGTTTCCCAGTGAGACCAAGAGGAGGCAAACGCTAAGGTGGAAAAAGAGAGCCATCCCGTTGAGGAGCGGCGTTTTCAAGGGGTGTTGAGTGAGGAGTACGAGCTATTCCGCAAGGTATATCCCCATTTTGATCTTCTCCAGTGTTGGGTCGGAGAAGCTGTTGCAAGCTATCCGAGTCGCCATCCGGGGGAACCCATCCGTGTGCTCGAAATCGGCTGTGGCACGGGTAGAACGGCACGGTCTCTTCTTGCTTCGCGGGCGGATCTGGTCTTGACAAGCCTGGACAACGAACCAGCTATGCTCGAACAAGCCGAAGCCTACCTGGAGTCTTGGACGAAGTCGGGGAGAGTGATGCTAGTGCTTGCGGATGCGTGGCATTTTTTGCGGGAGCAGCCGGAGGGTTCCTGGGACGTGGTGGCGTCGGTTCTCACGCTCCACAATATGGATCGGGAGTATCGCCGTAATCTTCACCGAGAGATCTTTCGCGCATTGGTGCCAGGAGGTCTTTTTATCAACGCTGACAAGTATGTGCCTAGTGAAGAGGAGCGTTTTAAGCTTCTCGGGACGGTAGTGGGGTGGTTTTTCGATACGCTGGTGCCTCTGGGCAAGTGGGAACTTTTGCGCCAGTGGATCTTGCATGTATTGGCCGATCAAGCGCCTGAGCGTGTCATGTGGGAAAAAGAGGTGGTTCAAGAGCTTGAAATGCTCGGATTTGTCGGGGTACGAGTAGGGCCAAGGTCCGGTATGGAAGCCCTTCTTTGTGCGGTGAAACCTCCCGGTTCCTAAGGACAACGGGCACTGCAAGGCTTGTACATGAGGAAAGTATTTCGGATGAAGGGTCGTATTAATCGTATTTCGGTTTTCATGCTCTTCCTTGCCTTCAGCTCGAGCTGGGGGGCAGGGTGTACGTGCTGGGGAGCCATCTGTCTTCCTTTGAACCGCGTTTTCCGCGGTCAGGATCGGTTTTATCGTCTCGTGGCCCGAGCACAAGCCGAAGGTTGGCGCTATTTGCCCCTGGGAGACCGGGTCGTACGGGTGGGCCTTGCTCTTTGTGGAACCCCCTACTGTCACTATACTCTCGAGGTTGATGATCGGATTGAGTCTCCCTCAGCGAATTTTGAAGGCATGGATTGTTGGACGTTTTTTGAGATCTCTCTGGCTTTTGCCCGGATGCTTAAGCTGAAGGACCATGACTACCGGCCCGAAGATCTTTTGCATTTAATCGAGCTGGAACGCTACCGCGGAGGACACTGCACGGGCAATTATCTTTCAAGAATTCATTTTTTAGAGGAGCTATTTGCAGACAATCAAGCAAGAGGGCTCTTGGTTAATCTCACCCCATCCTTGGGGGGTGTTCCCATCCACCGGCACGTGCGCGAGATGACTGCTGGCTGGAGACAATATCGTTATCTGCGGGCCAACCCGTCTCTTTTGCCGGCAATGGCCCAGATTGAGGAACGAGTTTCCCGCCTGCCCGTCACCTACATTCCCAAAGAGCGGGTACGGGAGGTCGAAAGAGAGTTACAAAACGGGGATATTATTGCCATTGTCAGTCGAGACGAGGGAGGCTATACGTCCCATGTGGGCTTGGCGTACCGAGACGCTTCTGGTGTTCTGCGCTTTATGCACGCTTCTTCGATCTATGGAAAGGTGGTGGTTGATCGACGAATCTCGGGATATCTCAACGAACACCCCGGGACGGCTGGAATCACGGTTGCTCGGCCCAAGGAGGTACCTCCCGCACTCTTTACGCTTTCTCAGCCTGGGGAAAGGCTCTAAGGAAATGCTTCGAGACGTTCCTTAGGAATTGGGCGAAGGTTTCCTTTGAGCCTGAGGGATCGAAGGGGAAAAAGAGAACCGAACCAGAAAAGAGATGACGGACTCCAGTCAATCAGCCGAACAGAAAACCAGGGAAGCAAAGTCTCTTTCCGAGGTGCTGGAGAGACTGAAGAAGGAGCTCTCCTTCGGGTTAGCGCTTCTGTCTGTGCGCTCGCGGGAGTTGTGGGACTCCCGAGAGCTGGCTACGGAAATCCGAAAGCTGCGGCGAGTTCGCCGTCAACGCGTTGAAGAACTTGGTGAAGCCACTCATAGGCTCTTGCAGGAGGGCAAACTGGAAGAGCTCTCAGAACTGGAAAAACTTTCAGGTCGGGTACGGGAGGTGGAAAAGGAGATCGAAGAGAAGGAGGCGGAACTAGCTGAGGTTCGACACCGAGCCGAAGAAACCCTGGCCCGCGCAGCGCAATGGGAACGGAAAGGGGACATTTGCCGATGCGGTGCCGCCTGGATTCCCGGAGCCAGGTACTGTCATCTGTGCGGCAAGCCTCTACCTCCTTCGGAGAGTACGGAAGCGAAGAGAACGGCAGAACCCCCACCTCTGCCTGTTAACCAAGAGATCCAAAGAAGGGCCGAGCCTGCGCAGGAAGACACTTCCTCAAGTCCCCTAGGAACGTTACCCCCTGGTGGGGAGCCACCAGGGGAAACCTCGGAGTAGGTTCTACAAGAACGTTTTCGACCAAGGGGGCTCCATCCGCTTCTGCCACACTGGATCGAAGACAGGATGGCAAAGTAAGAAGCCAACCAAACAGTCTTTTTATTTCGGCTTTTTTTGTTGTCATCCTGTCATCCGCACGACTAACCTTAGCTCGTCGCTTTCATCCGCGACTCGTTCCATGGGAATGGCGAAAAGAGGCGGATTCTTCCAGGGGATGGGTGCGATTCGCCAAAACGACGTTTCCTTTGGACGAAAGGAAATCAAGGGGTATGCACGATGCTTGTGGGGTTTGGCAGTGGAAGGCCTCGTAGCGTTGGTCCTTGAAAGGCGGCAGACCAGCTACGGGTTACAATGCTTGACAAAGGGGGTGAGAAAAAAATGACGGAAGATCGGAAAGCGTTGGTTCGTCAAAGCTGGGAATGGATAGAACCAAATGCCCAGGCTGCTGGGGAACTCTTTTACTCAGTGCTTTTTGAGATGGCTCCATCGGTACGACCGATGTTCAAAACGGCCATTTCGGAGCAAGCCAATAAACTCATGCAAGCCATTGGGTTTGTGGTCAAAGGGATGGATCGATGGGACACGGTGGTTCCGGTATTGCAAGACCTGGGTCGAAGGCACGTTCAGTATGGGGTAATGCCTGAGCATTATGACATTGTGGGAGAGGCACTCTTGCGAACCTTGGAAAAAGGTTTGGGGGAAAGGTTTACTCCGCCGGTCCGGGAAGCTTGGACGAATGCATATCAGTTAGTTGCCGGAGTTATGAAGGAAGCGGCTTACCCAACGAGCTAGCTGAACTTCCGCT
>NZ_CAJNOB010000016.1 GCF_905250085.1 Candidatus Methylacidithermus pantelleriae | reverse complement strand
TTTCCCTTAGCGAGCTTGACACATTTTCCACGCCTCAACTCTTGTTCCTGCGCCGAGAGAAGCTGCATCAATGGGCCCCTACCCCCAGCCCTTTTCCCCTGTGATCCGTTGCCCGGGCTGCATCCCGCCTCGAAGAAGAATTGGCTTTGCTCCCCTCCTCGAGCAACGCGCCGACGTTGCCCTGGGTCCTCATGCATGCCCCCCCAAAAAACTCACAAGCATCCAGCCTTTCTTCTCCGTCGGATCCTTTGCCTAGCTACCCAGGCCCTCGCAACCTCTCCTGGCTTCTCCCTCCGCGTCCCCCCTCTCAAACATAAAGCCAAATCTCCCCACCTAAATACGCCATCCTTTCCCGCGCAACCGCCAAATCTGCATTCCCTCCTAGCTGGCTCTTCTCCATCGGCCCGCGATTCCATTCCATCCTTCCTGCCCACGCTCAGTCACCCTTGCGCAGCTGCATCTCCTTTCGCTCCCCCCTCGTCGCTTGCCGGAGAACGTTCACCCCGAAGACCGTGCCTATCCTGAGCGCCCAACTTCCCTCTGGTTAAAGCCAGGAAGTTGTAGGGCATTTTTCTGTTGAAGATGGCTTCGGGCGGCCAAAAGCCCGAAGAGGTTTCCGCAGATTGAATGAAAAAGCAACCTTCGAGCAGAAACTCAAAGGGAGCCCCACGAAACAAGCCGGTTAAAGCCGCCGACGTAGATCTAGAACTTTCGCACCAGCGTGTAAAAAAAGACGACGCTCGCCCGTCTCGGTGAATCTACCTAGACAGAAAGGACGTACCAACCTAGTTTCGCAGCCAGAGGTCAAATGTGTTGTTCTGCGCCGAACGGAAAGAACCCTCCCCCCTTCCGGGAAGAAACCAAAACATGAGAAAATACCTCACTGAGCTTATTGGAACGTTTTTTCTCGTGCTCACGGTTGGATGTACAGCTATCAAACCAATGCCCGGGGTTATTCCTCCTCTGGCCATCGGATCCATCCTTATGGTGATGATTTTTGCCGGCGGCCACATCTCGGGTGCTCACTACAACCCTGCCGTCACCCTAGGGGTCTGGATTCGAGGACGGTGTAGTCTTCGAGACGCACTTTTTTACGTAGTTGCACAGCTTGGAGGTGCGTTGCTTGCGGTATCAGCCGTTTCTTTCCTTAGAGGGGTAGAGACAAGAACCCCAGTGGCCCCCGCCTGGGCACCGGCATTTTTAGCCGAATTTTTGTTTACCTTTGCCTTGGTCTACGTAGTTCTTAACGCAGCCACTGCCCGCGAAACTGAGGGAAATTCTTTCTACGGCCTGGCTATTGGAATGACGGTTTTAGCAGGTGCTTTTGCTGTTGGAAACATCTCGGGAGCCGCGTTTAACCCCGCAGTAGCGATTGGCGTGATTGGCTTAGGGATTCTGCCACCAGGGACCTTTTTCTTTCTTTACCTGCCTGCTGAGCTTCTGGGAGGGGTGATTGCTGGAATTGTGTTCCGCTACCTTCACCCAGAAGACTAGCGAACCACAATGGGAATCGCCCTGCCTATTGCAAGAGAAGCGAACGGAAGATCCAGAGCAGCACCAGATTCAAGGAAAGTTCGAGCACTCTCTCCAAGGGAGATTGGGCAAAGCAACCCCGCTAAGAGAACGGAGCGATTCCAGATAGCTAGCTTGCATGTTTTCTCCGCCGCAGAGAGGAGACCATCGTTTTGTAACGAGAAAGTTTTGCTCCTCCGTTTTTTGAGGCCTTCGAGTTCAAAAGAGCCTTGCTGGGAAGCTCCGTACTCGCCGACTACCCGACAGGTTCCTTGATCTTGCCGTTCGGTCCGCTCGATTCTCTTTGAAAAAGCTTGCCAAAAGGCGGGCTATTTATCGACGATCGGGTTTTTTCATGGCAATAGATCCTCTCCCAGCAGGATGTTTGCCACAAGTCGGTTACGCGGATGGGGAGGCAAAGGCGTTTGCCGCTTCCGGCGAAGCAGCTGCCCATCGGAACCGTGATCGTGCATGCGGAGGCGGAGCGGCCCGATGGCGTGCCCCCTTACGCGCCCGTGTCCAGTAGCGATCGACAAAAGAATCCGGATAGGCAACTGGCATCGTTGACCTGATTTTGCGCTCTGGCAAAGCGTTGCGAATCGTCAAGGCTGTCAACGAGGCCAGTGCCGGAATGGACGGTCATCGGAGGGGTTTATCGGGCTGCTGCGTAATCGAAAGGTCGGCATGAATCTGGTCAAGGATCGCGACCGGCTGATACGCTTGGGATTCGGGTTCCCAGAGGCGGCATTAGCCGCGCAGAGCCGCTCCATCTTCGTCGTGGAACCCAACAAAATGGCGGACGATATCGTCCGTCCTTTGCAGAAGCTCATCCGTTTCCCTGTTGTGCGAGGCTTTGCAGCAAGCGCTCCACTAAAAACCGCACCAAGAAGACTCTCGAAGCAATGGCATGAGGAAGCTCCCTCTTTTCACCTACCAGGCCCGTTTTTGCCGCTAACCCGCGGGTAGGCCTGCTGCCTGGACGCCGATGCAGCGCTTCACGGTCGGGCGAATGCTCGGGCGAATGCCGGGTTTTTCTACTCGGATGCAGGCCGGCGTTTTGCCAGACAAGCGCCAGCGCCGCGGACGGTACCCGTTGCGGTACGTCCTGCGAGTCTCGGTGCGTTCGTAGCGCTGGGCGACGATCACCTCGCTGACCTCCAGCTCGATGAGCTGCTGCGCCAGCCAGCGCAGCCCTTCCCGCAAGGCATCGAGTCCAGGGTCGTCCTGGTACTTCCGCAGGAGCTCAAGGAGTGCCATCTTAAGATCGGCGGCCATCGGTCAGCTGCCTCCCTTCGTCTGGGGTTCGTCCAACCCGAAGGGAAGCTGCCGGTGGCCCCTTTCGTCAAGGCCTGCCAGCCCTGGGCCCTAGGGCCCAGGGGAATTTACACCACCACCCGGGACTCTAACGGCAATCGCCAGGCTGGAGGCGAAGGGGCCGGCGTGGGCCGTCTTGCATCAGAAGAAGCGGCGGCTGGCCATTCTGCGGCCCGACACTCGATGCGCTTCTGGCCGATCGGGAGTCCGTCCGGGCTCGGGCTCTCCTTCGATTGCGGCATCTTTTGTGCGGGCCATTGTCGTTGGAGAAAACAGATGCGCAAGCCATGCAGACTGGGAAAAGAATTCAGAGGTACAGCGGAGCAGCTAGCTCTTTATCTTGGGCTCCAAGGATAAGAGCCCGGGCAACCACTCCTGCCAAGCTGCCGTCGACCCAGGACAGCAGCTTGCAGCTGCGGTTGCGGCTGCGGAACGGAAGGGAGGGTTCGAGCAAGTACCTGATACTAAAAGGCGTGCGCTTGGTCTACGGAGAGGAGACGATCCGGTCGGCCCTTCCCACCGGCCAGATCGTCACAGCGCAAACACAAACAGGGAAGTCCGCCTACCAGAGGGAGGAATCCGCGGCGAGCCCTCACTTCGTGCGGGACCGGAAAAGGTGACGGCTGTTTGTGGGTATTCAGACGCGGCCACTTTCCGTGGTGACGCCACCGACTCGGCGGGCCGGTCGGCATTGACCTCAACGGGGATTACCCGGCGGTGGCCGAAACGGATCGGTTGAGTAATCTCATACACATTGCCGGACTGGACTCAATCTCTACGGCAAGAGCCAGGGCAAGCCAAAAAGGGATTTTTACGGATGCGTGCAGAAAAATCGCCTGAGCCTCCCCCCAAGGGGGCAAGCTTCTTGTGATCGAGCGGTTGGATCTCCCCCAGGGCGGAAGCCGCAAGCTCAAGCCGGTGGACGCCGCCTGAGCCCACTCGCTCTTTTCTTTGCCTACGCCAAGGCGATCGCGATTGCTCAAGTCGGGCTTTTTTTTCAGGCCGGGGTCGAGCCGATTGGGGTTAACCCGCCCGACACTTCCCTGATCGACATGGACCACTACACGCACCGTCATGACCCGAGTTCTTACCAGAGCGCGGCCTCATGGTGTCGCGCGCAGAAGATTCGGTCGATCCCCAGCACCCATCGCTCCGGGACGCTACCCTGCCGACCCCCGACGGCAGCCATATCACTTTTGCCCTACGCGCAAGCAACTGGGCGAAGCGCGTATGGTCGTTTCTATGGCGGATGTTCGACGAAGACTCGCGGTAGCTCATGTAGCAAACGCCCGCTCAGGAGGCAACCGACCGCCTCCGGCGGTTCTGTCCGCAAAAGTGCAGGCATGGGCGCCATCTGGGCATTTGCCGATGAGACCTCGGCGCGTAAAGCGCCGACAGCGCTATGCAGCCGGCGTGGTGGATGATCATCTATCCTGCTAGAACAGTGGTTGTTCATGGTTTTAAGAGCGGCATTTGGAGTGCTCGGAGTTGACGCGGTCTGCCTATAGGCGACCGTCTGCTGGACGCTGTGCGCCATCCTGATATGCTTTTCGCCACGCCACATTCTATCGTCGTCACTCGAAGAGAACGGATCCCATCGGAAATCTTCCTAATAGGCTAAGCCAGCAGTCGAACTACCTTGGCACTAGTACAAGCGCAACCTCACCTGACGGCAACGCCAGAGAACGAGGGGCATGTTGCTGGGCCGAAAGCATCTAAGCAAGCTTCCCAGCGGCCCGTGTAGCCGATGCTCGTTGAGCGGGTTTGAAAATGACTTCCCGGCGCTTCCGCTCTCTGAAACGCCGACATCCGCGCTAAACTCCTGGTTTTCTTTCCAGGCGCCGGCTTGCCTTCGATCGATGACCTTCCCTCGTCCTGGGGGTTGAACGGGCCTCCCTGGCCGAGCAAGAGTTTTCAATGTTCTGGAAGCAGTTGGGATCTACTGGCAATTCGATCGTCCGTGCCATAGTACCGGCGGTAATAGGCAGCAATCCGTTGGAGAAAGGCTTCCCATCTTCGACCCGGACGGCCGTGTTCCAAAAGGATACGCGGGCAATTTTTGCGGTATCCGTGAAAGTGCCACTGGGGCCAGTACCAATGCGGTACCACATGATCGAGGGGTATGTCTTCTTCGCGCATAAGCCATGCCGTAAGTTTTGCTGCTCGATCAATGGCCTTGGCCTGGCGAACAGGGTTACGAAACTCGCAGATTTCAATTCCTATACTGGTTCGATTTCCCGGACCGTCATGGTCTGCATGCTCCCCCTGAATCGTTAGAGGGAGAGATTGGATGGCTTCCTGATCATCTACGGTGAAATGCCACGTAAGGTAGCCAGTTCGATTCCAGCGGCTTTTTGCTCGAAAACGGCCATGAGCCATTCCCACAGCATGTTGATAAGCAGTGGCGTTTGGGTTGTCCGTGGAGTGGATCGTGATGTAGCGGGCGTGGAGGGGAAATTCGATGTGTCGTCCGTACCGGCCGGGTGGTACCATCATCACCCGGAGATTAACCTCCGAGGGAGGAGAAGAGGCGGTTGCAGGAAAAGGAAAAAGCCAGAGAATCAAAAGGAGAAATGTTCCAAGTGAAAAAAGAAGTTTTTCGCGCATAGCTTCGAAGCCCAGAAGGGTTGCTTGGAAGGATAGCTTGTGCATGGAGCCTGACTTATAAAAGATACTTTCGTAGATAGGGTGAAGGGAAAAGGTTCAACAGCTCCTTCCACCCTGGAAAAGCTCGCAGGGCTGATTCCCGATCTGGGTTGAATAAAGTTTCCCAAATGGATCACGAGCGGCCGATCGAAATATGGCTTTCTCCCTACGGGGGATTTCCCAATAGCCGCTTACCTGTCCTCTATTACCCCAAAGCGCTTCGGTCGCTCAAAGGAGATCCTGACGCCGTAGAGGAGCTTTTTTACTCCCACGGTTGGCGCGGTGCATGGATAAACGGCGTCTACCCTTTCGACCATTTTCATTCAACGACCCATGAGGTACTCGCGGTGATTGCCGGCGAAGCCCGGCTTCGTCTGGGAGGGCCTGCGGGAAAAAGTTTCCTATGTGAAACGGGTGATGTCCTGGTGTTACCGGCAGGTGTTGCTCACGCATACATCCACGGAACCCGAGATTTTCGAGTGCTAGGGGCCTACCCTGAAGGAAGATCCTGGGATCTACGGTTGGGTGATCCAGGGGAGCTACCCGTGGTACTCGCTCACCTCGGAGAGGTTCCGATCCCTAAGAGCGATCCTCTTTACGGGCCCTCAGGACCCCTGGTGGAGATTTGGACTTCGATAGCACGGGAAAACCAGAGTTAGCTCTCAAGTGGTTTCCTTGGTAGCGGCTGTGGGAGGGAAAGATCCAACCCCTGCAAGAGCGCGAGAGGCAAAGAGGCTCGCGACCTCGGGTTATCCCGCACACACACGTGCTAACGGGAGGGAAACGGTGGTTCGCGCGCTTGTGAGCCACGACAACTTTTCCTTTCTCAGCGAGCTTTTGCGACCAAGGAAACGAGTGCACACTAGCCGTGCAAGGCGCGATACGTTTGAGACCCTCAAAGAAAGCGTTTTCGGATGCGTTCCATCGTCTTGGAGCCAGTTGGCGTTTGGGAAGATCCAAAGGTTTGCTTCATGCTTTCCAACCTCTGGCGCTGCTTGGTTCTGGTAAAAGCGATCGTTTCAGGAAAAAACTCGTACGCCAAGCTCGTCCAAATGCCGGAGGAGATCCGCAGGGTCTTCATAAACACGAAACGCCCCAGCCCGCTCCAGTTCATCTCGACCGTATCCTCCTGAAAGAACCCCTACGCCTAACGAGCGTGCTCGCCGGGCAGCCAGAAGATCCCAGACGCTATCCCCAACGATCACTACCTCCTCCGGCGGAATCCCGATACGACGAGCAGCTTCTAGAAAGAGGTCCGGATCGGGTTTCGCATGAGTAACATCTTCCCTCGTCACCAACGGTACGGAGCCATCCACACCTAAACGTTCCAGAAGGGGAAGGGTCGTCTCCCGGACACCACTTGTAGCAATGGCCCAAGGAATCCCTTCTTGAGTAAGGTGGCGCAAGAGTTGCACAGACCCTGGCAGGGGCCGGATCTCTCCCAACCGTAAGCGATAGGCTTCCACATGGAGTTTTTGGAGCTGGGCTAGCAGAGATCCATCTAGTACCCGGCCGGTTTCACGTAAAAGTGCCTGGCTCAACAGGCCTCCGCTCATACCAATCTTGCGATGAATCCGCCAGATGGACAGTTCAATTCCATATGTGAGCAAGGCCTGGTGCCAGCAAAGAACGTGGTGGTAGACGCTATCCACTAGAGTTCCATCAAGATCGAAGATAAAACCCATGACACTCTCCGGTTTCTTTCCAACACCTGTGAAGCCGGAAGCTTCCTACCAGCTTCTTTTCGCTGGGACCATGGGTTGAGTTGGTCGCAGCGAGGGTCCTCTATCGTGGCCCATCCCGACCGAAAAACCAATGGAAAAGCAGACGCAGCGCCGGGGATTTCCCACTCGGCTTTTGCCCCTTTTCAGAATGAAAGCTTCTCCGAGATATGAGCTCGCAGACTTGTAAAGCACAATGATCCTGGAGAAGCCTTCTGGTCCGCGTCCCTCCACTCTCTCATTGCCTTTTTCGCAAAAAACGTTTCCACGGAGAATGGCTCCCTTTGCCAAGCAATCGCTCAAGTAGAGGCTCTCCAGCGCTCATAGAACGCAGGCCAAACGTCTTTTCACAAGCAACCTAGGAGCTCGAGGTTGGCCGCCTTATTGAGTCATTGACCAGCTCGAACTTGCGGAACTAAGGACTCTCTTTTGCAGATCCATTGGGCTTTTTCGGGATCGAACCGGATACGTTCTCTCGCAGCCGTTTTCAGTCGCGTTCCCTCTGGTAGGCGGAAAGCCCAAAAGAACCAATCGAATGATGCAAAGCTTCCCTCCCCTCGCACGCTCGCCTTTCTTCGATCCCTTAGGTCGGCCTTTTTTCCGTTCGGGAAGGAGACGGGCTTCCGGCAACAGGCACGCAAAATTCTTAGCTGAGCCAAGGCTTTAGAATTTGCAGAGGATCCGCCTTTGGGCTCTCCTGCCATGGGGGGCTCTAAGCCCAACGGGCCCACGCGCGATTGGGACAACGTGGCCTTTTTCCTTTCTTCGAAGGATCATCCTCACTCTTGAAGCGGCAGCAAAAGCTTGCCTCCAAAGAAAAAAAGAAGGAGGAAAAGCTTCTAACAAGAGATCTCCATGAAGCTGCGCAAGGTTTTCGTCACCTGCTTGTCCTTGCTTCTTGGGCTTCCTTCTCCCCTATGGGCTCTTCATCCGCTGGATGAACCCGTAGTCCGGGCGATTCGAATGACTCTTCCATCCGTGGTTGGCGTTCGTAGCCGAAAAGCAGGGGGGTTTCTCGGCCTGGGAAAGGTCGAACCAAGCGGGCAGGGCGTAGGGATTGTCGTGTCACGCCGAGGTTACATTTTGACCTGCGCGCATCTGGTTCAAACTGCAACCCCCAAAGTTCCACCCCTGGTCCTTTTACGGAATGGGCAACAACTTCCCGCAGAGCTTGTGGCTGTGGATCCAGACTGGGATCTTGCCCTTCTTCGAGCTCGGCTGCCGAAAGAACTTCCTCTGTTCTCCTTGGATCGGATCTCGCCCAATGTGCTTGGACAAACCGTCCTGGTAATTGGTGGAAGCCTGGGTGTCCGACAAACGGTATCTCGAGGGATCCTTTCGTCGAATGTGCAACGAATCCGTCTCTCGGGGCAGCGGCCGTTTTACTTCGTTCAGTTGGATGCGGCTGTCAACCCAGGCAACAGCGGAGCGCCGGTGGTTGACCTTGAAGGACGGCTCGTTGGGATCTGCTTGGCCAAGGTGGGCGGTCAGGCGGTCGAGCATGTAGGCCTAGCCATCCCGGGAGTGCTCGTTCGGCATTGGGTTACCCAGCTGCTCGAACATTCCGATCGAGCGTGGCCGTCTTCCGTCCCGGTCAACTCTCTTAGGTCTCGAAAATGCCACCGGACCTCTCTGTCCCCTAAAGGGCTTCCTAGCCCGCGCAGCAGGAGAGCCTAGCCACATCTTTCTGGAAAGTTTGTGCACAAAGTTTGAGCCCCTCGGCCATCACCAAATAAGGACAAAGGCCACCCGCCAGCTCTTGCCATGTCATTTCCTTGCGAAGAGCAATCGCCAAAGCGGCAATCAGATCGCCAGCCAAAGGAGCTATGATTTGGCCCCCAAGAAGCCTACCCGTTCTCCGATCGCTTACCAGTTTGATGAACCCATCGGTTTGAAAGTTGACCAAAGCTCGAGGCACCTGATCCAAAGGAAGACTTCGGGATTCGACGTCCCATCCCTTGGCTCTTGCCGCCGCCTCTGTCCAACCGACAGTACCTACTTGTGGATCTGTAAACACCACTACCGGAACGATGGACAGATCGAGCTTCGCCTCTTTCCCCATCATATGAAGCGCTGCTTTCGTTCCACTGGCGGCTCCCACATAGACCAGTTGCGGAAGGTTCGTACAATCCCCGGCTGCATAAATCCCATCCACCGAAGTCTGGAGTGATTCATTGACAAGGATCGCACCGCGAGCGTCTGTTTTGACACCCAGCTTCTCCAGACCCAGACCCTCCGTGTTGGGTTTGCGGCCCGTGGCTACCAGAAGGCTTTCCGCCGTGAGCCTCTTTCCCGTTTCGTCTTCCAGCCAGAACCGGTTTTCCTTCCAGCTAACACGATTGGCTCGGAACGAAGTCAGCACAGAGATTCCCTCCCGCTTTTCAAGGATCCTCCGGAGAGTTTCACTGATTTCTGGATCTTCCGCGGGAAGAATTCGATCCTGCCACTCGAGAATGGTCACTCGAGAACCTAGCCGTGCAAACGCTTGCCCTAGCTCAAGACCTACTGCGGAACCTCCGAGAACGATCAAGTCTTCGGGAATCCTCCCGGCTTCCAAGGCTTCCGTGGACGTCCAAAAAGGGGTCTCCAAAAGCCCTGGAATCCGAGGAATAGCCGGTGAGGACCCCGTGGCCACCAAAATGCGATCCGCCTCCAGCCACTCCTCCCCTTTGGGACCCTCCACCCGGACTTTTTGAGGACTCTCCAATCTTGCTCTCCCGTAAATCAATCGAATCGTAGGATAGGCAGATAAAACTCGTTGGTACTTCGCCTCTCGTAGTTCCCGTATTCGGTCTTTGAGCTGGTTCCACAGCTTTGGCGCTTCAAGGGCAAGTTCTACCCGCGACAATCCTTCAAACGGGTGGGATCGAGCTACGTGGAGAACCTCAGCGATCTGAAGAAGAATTTTGGAAGGGATACACCCAACATTAACGCAGGTTCCGCCAAGCACCGAGGATTCTACGAGCGTGACCGAAGCACCCAACTCGGCTGCCGTAATCGCGCCGGCCACCCCAGCAGCGCCCGTCCCAATCACAATAACCCTGGGACTTCCCTCGGAAGAATGTTCTTCCCTTTCCCAAGAGCGCACTTCTTCGATCCGCCACCCAACCAGATCGTACCCCGCTGATGCCAAGAGCGCCTGAACTTCCTCCTTGGCTGGCTTGCGCTGGGAACGAACCCAAGCCTGCCCTTTTTCCCAATCAACCTCTGCTTCCAAAACACCGGGAAGCATGAGAAGAGACTGTTTGACCCGATCCCCACAGCTCGGACAATGAAGTCCTTGCAGCTGGATCTCTCCCCGAAATGACCGATCCTCCTTCATGGTCCTCCCTTATGAGACTCTTGGGAATCGACCTTGGCGGAATAGCCCGCCTTTGAAAGACGGTCGAGAGTCAAAGCCAGGATCTTTGGGCCGGGATCAAGCTCGAGATGGATTCGATTTCCCTCCGAAAAAGTAAACGAGCGGATCCCAGGAACTGTTCCCAGTACCTTTCGGATCGCAAGCCGACAAGCACCACAACCAACACTCGGAACGATGAGAACAACTCTTTTGGGCGGTAGGCCCTGTGGCACCGAAGTTTCGGTTTCTCCTTTCGCCTTGCAGCAGCATCCAGAGCCGCCTACGCCAAATGCCAGGATTCCCAAAACGCCCACCCACTTTTTTATGGTCCTGCCGGTCATATCTTCCTTTCCCGCTCTCTTTTCTCGAACCCCCTAGCTCCACAAAGACATCATCCAGGGAAAAAGTGCCGCCAGCACAACTACCCCTGCCAAAATCCAAAAAACGATCCGTGCCCAGCGTGGCTGGCCGGAGTTCCCACAGGAACCGTCCACCGCGCTGCTACAAGCACCTGTCCGGAAAAGCCGTACGTAAGCAATACCAAGACCCAAAAAGGCAGCCCCCAAAAGGAACGGGCGTAAGGCCTCAAACCTGCCCAGAGTACTGACCCAAGCCCCACCAATCCCTAGGAAAGCAACCACTAGGGGCCCAAGGCAACACCCAGCGGACGCCAGCGCCGCAAGTACGCTTGCCCCCAGCCACCAAAGTCCTCCCGGGGACGTCCGCCTTCGATCCTCACCAAGATTTTCCATGTCGCTCGACAAACTGGTTCTTTTCTTTTTTTACTTCCGTACTTAAGTACGGTTTCAACAAAGCTTTCGGTCTATCCCCATGAAAATCGGACAATTGGCCCAAGCCTCGGGGGTGGGCGTGGAAACGATTCGCTTCTACGAGCGAAAAGGTCTTTTACGGCGACCTCCCAAACCCTATGGAGGAATCCGTCATTACGATAGTCGCCATCTCGAGCGCCTTTCCTTCATCAAGCGTGCCCAACGATTGGGGTTTAAGCTTGAAGAGATTCGGGTGCTCTTACAACTGGCCGAGGGCATGGAGTGCCGGAAAGCCCAAAGGATTGCCACCGACAAACTCAAGGAAGTTCAAGACCGATTGAATGATCTTTCGCGGATCGCTTCGGCGCTCCAAAGCTTGCTGTCCCGCTGCCAGGAAAAAAGGGAAAGTGTCGCCTGTCCCTTGCTTCTTTCTCTGCTCGGCGCTCCCAGCAAAGACGCTAAAGACTAGGGAAAGGGCAAAACCGGCGAGCCATATCCCCCTCGACAAGGGTAGGCTCTGTCTGCGGACCGTACCAGCCTATCGCCGTAATCCAGCCAGGTTGCTTGACTTTTTGCTTGATTGGATACGATCCAACTTTTGCCCGGCGGGTTCCTTCCTGGCCCTTTTGCGGAAGGCTGTCCCAGTGGTATAATCTTTGCTCGGCGTTCATCCGTACGCGGGGCCCTTTGTGATCATTCGTAGCTCCTAGGCAAAGGGAGAAAAGACACTCGGGAAACAAACCCTCTCGCGCACCTGGAAAGAACAAGGTCTACGCTTACGGCAGCGGAAGCTAAAAATGGGCCACAAAAGGCAAAGGCAACCAGGGGGCTCTCATTTTCGTCACTTTTGCTACGTGCCAATGCCCGCACTTTTGCCTATAAAACAACCCTCATGAAAAAAGATTACCCCACGCTTTTGGCCTCACGATTTGTGCGAATCAGCCGATTGATTTCGTTCGCAACGAGGGCATCTTCCATGGGCTTGTCAAAAACGTTTCTCTGGGGATTTTTTCTGGGAAATCTCCCCTTGCTGCAGGCCTCCCAGGACGTGCCGGAAATTCAAGTCAATCACTTCGAACCCAAACCCCTGGTCATCCGAATCGGCGATCTTCCCCCTCCCTTTGCCACCCCTAGTGCAGAGAAACCTTTCCAAAAAGCCCCCTTGCCCTCAAAACCCACGCTCAACCTGCCTCCCGGTTTTACCGTAACGGTCTTCGCCAAAGGATTCCAGTCTCCCCGCTGGTTAGCCCAGGCCCCTGATGGAAGCGTGTTAGTGGTTGAGTCCTACGGGAATCGCATTTGGCGTATTCCAGATCCCCAACGCAGTAGCCTGCCGGCGTCTTCCGAACTTTTCGCCACGGAAGCTAACGGCCTGCGCATTCCCTTTGGAGTCGTTTTTGTCAGGGGCTGGTGTTACGTCGCCTGCGAAGATCGGCTCCTGCGCTTCCCTTATCGTCCCGGTCAAAGCACGCTCTCGGGAGAAGGCCAGATTCTGGCCTGGTTTCCCGGTGGGGGCCACTCGACACGGAGCTTGGCTGCCAGCAAAGACGGCAAATCCCTTTTTGTCGGTATTGGATCCTGGGGAAATGTCGGGATTGAGCCGGCACCCCGCGCGTGTATTCTTCGCATGAACCTCGATGGAAAGCATCCTAAGGTTTTTGCTTCCGGGATGCGGAATCCTGTCGGGCTCGCCATAGAACCCAAAACCGGGGACCTTTACGCAGTGGTCAACGAACGGGATGGTCTTGGGGATGATCTCGTTCCAGATTACCTAGCTCGGGTCCATGAAGGAGACTTTTATGGATGGCCCTACGCCTATCTTTCGCCTAGCTTGTTGGATCCCCGGATCCGGTTGGATAACCCCAAGATCCTCCGGCTTATCGCTCGTACCAGAACCCCCGAGATTCTGTTCCACGCTCATTCGGCTCCCCTAGGCTTGGTTTTTCTCCCCAAAGAGACTACCTTCCCCTCTCCCTACCGCCATGGAGCTTTTGTAACCCTCCACGGATCCTGGAACCGCAGCGTGGCAACCGGATATAAAATTGTTTTCGTTCCCTTTAGTTCCGACGGTCGACCCTACGGGTTTTACCAAGACTTTCTTACAGGTTTTCTCCTTGATCCCTCGATTCCGCTTACCTGGGGCCGGCCTGTAGGCCTGCTGGCCTTGCTAAAAGGGGGGCTCCTTTTCTGCGATGAGCTGCACGGCATTGTATACAAGGTTGATTATGTCGGCCCTGAGGAAACAGGGCAAAAGATAGCGCTCGACTTACCTGAGAAGGTGAGGAAGGAGTAACCCCAGCTTCTCGCGTCCGAGCCTTCTGGGGTCTTAGATTTCTTGCCCTAGAACCGGAATTACGGGCTATCTAGCGTATTCGCCCATGATTCCTTTAGCCAAAAGGCGACGGCTCATCCACCTTGTTGTGCCATTAGCCTGCCTTAGGGCATAGTGCGCTCGGAAAAGCCCTTCCCTCTCCCCACATCCCTCAAACCAAAGCGACACCGAAAGCGAAAAACGCCTAATCGGGTCGTCCTGCCAAAGGCGGTCATCAACCCCTGGAAGGCACCTTCTTTCAGGAGGAAAAAAGTTGCTTCCCCGTTATCGGGTGGGACTCAACCTTTGGGAGAGACCCACCCAATCGAAGCTCAGCGGAGTAGAGCAGCCCTATTATCGGCGCCGGAAATCTCGACCCCCACCGGATCGATGGTGGGAAGGATGCGTTTCCTTGGGCCGAGCCACATCCACGACGATGTTTCTCCCGGCCAGGTTTCGACCATTCAACTTTTCGGCAGCTTCCCGAGCCGCCTCTGGGCTTTCCATTGTGACAAACCCAAAGCCACGGGAATGCCCCGTAGCCCGATCGGTGACCAGATGGATATCCGTAACACGTCCGCACTCCGAGAAAAGCTCCCGGATCTCATCCTCTGTCGTTTTAAACGGCAGATTCCCTACGTATAACCTAGCATTCATGGAACTCGAACTCTCCGATGTTGATTTGGCTTGCCCTTTCTCTGCGGGTCCCGGGAAGACCACCGTGCCTCCACCAAAAGACCAGACAAAAGAAAGTGACTGACTTAGGATTAGCCTCGCACAATCCGACTAAACCGCAAGCGTTTTCGTGGTCATTGAAAAGAAACATGAAACTTCCTCCTTCCTCCCAGCGAGGCAGCACCTGTGCAACACGTTCTTACCCGACGCCGAAAGTGACCCTTCCGGTGGACCGGCTAGCAGAGCTCTGGCCGCGAAGGTTTCGCGGTGCTCGCATCGGGGCGCTTCTCCACGCAGCGTCGATCGATTCGCGTCTACACCCTACCCTTGATACCTTAGAAGCCGGCAACGGACGGTTGTGGTCGCTGACAGCCCTTTTCGGGCCCCAGCACGGGCTTTATGGCCACACACAAGAGAACATGATTGAGTGGCAAGATTTTGTTCACCCGCGGCTGGGCATTCCGGTCTACAGCCTCTACGGAGCCACCCGAAAACCCACTCCTTCTATGCTGCAGGATCTTGACATTCTTCTAGTCGACCTGCAGGAAATCGGGGTTCGCTACTACACCTACCTGTGGACTCTCTACCTCTGCATGGAGGCTTGCCAGGAGGCTCAAATCCCAGTTGTCGTGTGCGATCGGCCGAACCCTCTCGGCGGGGTTGTTGTGGAGGGTCCCATTCTGCAAGAGGCCTATCGATCCTTTGTGGGGCTGCATCCTCTTCCCATTCGCCACGGCAAGACCATCGGCGAACTTTCCGTTCTTTTCCGAGTCGAAGCCTTTCCGGAGTGTCGACTCGTCGTCCTCCCAATGTCTGGCTGGAAACGAACCTACTGGTTCGAAGACACAGGGATTCCCTGGGTGCCTCCGTCGCCGAACATTCCGTGGCCACAGACGGCTCTCGTTTACACCGGGATGGCTCTTTTAGAAGCTACCAATATCTCGGAGGGGCGCGGGACGACCCGACCCTTTGAATTTTTTGGATCGCCTTGGATCGATCCTCACGATCTCTGCCAGGCGTTAAATGCCAAAAAACTCCCGGGCGTCTATTTCCGAGAAGCCTACTTCGAACCGGCTTTCCATAAGTACGCAGGTAAACTGTGCGGGGGCGCACAACTCCACGTACTCGATCGTCACTCCTTTAAGTCTTTCGACACCGGGATCGAGGTGATCAACACCATTCGGCAGCTGTACCCAGAACAGTTTCAGTGGCGGCTTCCCGCTTACGAGTACGAGTACCAAAAACTTCCCATTGAAATTTTGCTCGGTGGCCCCAAAGAAGCCTTTTTCGGTCCGGATCCAGTCTAAGCTTGTGCCTCAAGATAAAGCGACACCGTTTCTGCCCAAAACGGCCCCTTTCTTCTTCCGACCAGGCAACACGCATCCCAGGCCTTGATCCAAACCTTATCGGTGTGCCGAACCCATGTACGTGTAAAAGCCGGATGAAGGTCCCCATGGCTAGAAAGACCGCTCCACAAGAAGATTCTGAAAAAAGTTTCCCAAATGGGCAGGCAACAAGGCTCCTGCCCGACCGGACGGACACCAAAAGGGGCATCCCCATCGTTGCCATCAAGCTTGCAAGCCGCCTGGAGGCCAACGTACTTTCCACGACAGATCGACCGCTTTTGGGAGATCGGAGAATTTTTTTACAAAAAGACGTCTCTTGGCTTGCCGCGTAGACCCTCGTCCAAGTAACCCTATCACGCTCGCATTGGCTCACCGTGTACAAATTCTTTTCCTAATCCGGCTTCCTCACCACCGTTCCTAAAACCATAGAGAACCATTCCCCTACCAGAGAAGACCGTCCGGGAGCCGGCCGAAGAGCGCAGCCGACGATTGCGTGCCGGGTTTCACCGACAAAGCGCAGGGAGCGCCCAGTCCCGCGTTTTCGGGGAGAGGGGCCTGGGAGCCAGTTGATTGCGCCTGCCGAGCGGACCTTCGCTCCTTGCACTGCTGCAAGTCTCCTCCGAACCCGCACCGTAGAAACGACCATAGAGGCTTTGTCGGGTTGCTTACGGGTAGGGCGAAACTGACATGAACCGCCATTGCAAAGTTAGGCACGACTGCCTCTGGCACGCATGGGCGTTCGGACAATCCCAACCCTCTCCGAGCGACCGCACGAAATTGCGCCCTGGCGAGAAGCTTCTGCCATGACGACGCGCGGGTTGACCGCGCCGATTCGAAACGCGTAGGCCTGGTCGACTTCAATCGCCTCGACTCCGGCAGCGAAAAAAGCCGACTTCACCATTGCGATCGTCTTGGCGCTAGGCGAAGGAAACGAGCGAGCGGGTTCCAAGAGGATCGGCCGACTCAAGCTCGGGCTTGCTTTTGCCAAGATCCCACCGTTCGATCACAAGCGCCTTACCCGATTCGGCGCAAGGCGCGGCTGATCTTTTTGCACGCATCAGTAAAAATCGCTTTGGCCTGCTCCTTCCCTCTTCCTGGGGAGATTCAATCGAATCCCACGGATTCTCACGAGATGGGCAAAGCGATCTGTTCCCGCCAAGGCGAGTCACCCTCGTTGGGGCCGATGCCAAGCCTTTCGGTAAGGCGGCATTTCAAGAGGGAAAAGGGGTCCGGACGCTGACGCTCGCCGACACTTGCCGCCCGTTTCCGTTCTGCACGAGGCGCTACCTCACCACGGACCCCTCCCGTTTCCCGACTGAGTTGGCGCCCCACCATCCGGCCGCCGGAGAGAGCCTGAAGGATCAGCCTCCTGGGGGTAGGCGAAAGCGCGGGCCCTTAAGAACCAGGCATTGGCTCGGGCTCCCCCATCGGTCCGACAACCGCAACCGTAAGCTGATAGGCTCCTGTCGGGAGAGGCCGCGGCTTAATAGGACCACTTGCCGACGGTCTTGTCTTTCGATCCCGGCACAAAAAACGAACTGCTCCGACCCCCCACCAATCCCTTTTCCCGGCCGCATGGCTGGCGTATTCCTTTTTTTCCAGCGAAAACTCGTTACGGGAAGGGCCGGCGCGAGCCGAACCAGAGACGCACCCGCTAAAGGACTCCTCTTCGGCCAGGAGCGCATTGACGTTCCTGCGCAGGATGGCCAGCCGCCGCTTTCTCGTGCAAAACGTTTGATCCCGCGCCTTCTTCTCCTCGAGCTTGCGGATCACCGTTTCCGCTCTTCCGGATCCATTCCTTAGCTTCCTCGATGAGCTCGGGCCACCTTTCGCCGATCAAAGCGATCTTTTCTTTGAGCTCCAAACCCGGGGGCATGGAACTCTTGAGCGGGTCCAGCCAAACCGCAGGAGAAAGGATCGCTTACGGTTCTTTAGCGACCCATGAGCCCGCATCTGACAGAAAAAACTCCGCTCCACCCACCCGTAGAGCGCCGCATAGGTGGCAAGCAACGCCCCCTGCTCGATGTTCACCCGCAACTCCATCTGGTACCTGAAAAGAGGGAGCTTAGTCATCCGATCGCTTCGAGTCTCTTCTTCTTTGGCAGGGTTTCGGGGAAGAGCTCTTGCCGCAAAGTCTGACACGCAATGAAACCGAGCTTCCTCATGCAGGTCGCGCACAATACCGTCGGGTCCTCTCATTGGGATCCACCACCAGGATCCATCGACTCCGCCTGGCCAATGCCGCTTCCCCACACTCGAAACCCAAACGCATCAGCCGGCGGCGCTACTCGACCTGGATGGCGCCGACTTTTGAATGAGACACCTGCCCAACGAGCCCCCTACGATGGCCGTCCCTTCCGGAGCCGGCCTCCTTGACGATCCGCCACTCTTTGCTTGAGAGATAACTCGGAGAACCCAAGCCAACCGCCTCTTTTAATCCACGGTTTGATCGGCGCTTGGACACCCGCGGGTAGAAGGCCACGCAATCGGGTAGTGCTGCCTGCGCATGCACGATTACCGTCCTGGTCAGCAACTCTTCTGCGGGAGGAGGCAAACGCCCTTCCTACCCCATCCGTCAAACCGTCTTGTCGGCAACACCCCGCTAATTGGTCCACGCACCCAACTTCATTGGGATATGGTGCGATGAATAGCCTCATCTCTTCCTCTATTGTGTCGCTATTGGCAGCCCGCCTTTTTAGCGTCCTTTTTACGAGCCAGAAAAGAAGCCCAGAACCCAGCTTCCCCAACAACTTTTTTCATATCGACCGGGGTGCTAAACGAAGAAACAAAAGCTCTTGGCCATCCCTTCGTTTTTAGGGAAAAAGCGATCCTCTTAGCCGGCCTCCGTTATCTCGGCCTCTAGTTCCGCCGGGATGCGCAGCGAATTGGCAATTAGACAGTGTTCCTCTGCCCGCTCAAGTAACCTCTGGGTTTTCGCCGTAGCCTGGCCCGTGGGAACTCGTAAATGCGCCCGAAGAACAATGCGACGAAACGCCAGGCGCCCCTCGATCTTTTCCACCTGTCCTTGAACTTCGCAGCGAAGCTCAAGCCACTTTTGAGAAGATAGCTCGGCCAGAGCTCGAAAGGTTAAGAGGAAACACCCAACAATCGACGCTAGAAAAAGGGTTTCCGGAGACCAATATCCCTTTTGCCCACCAAACTCGGGAGGGGGTCCAATCTGAAGGGTCGCCAGCTCTTGCCCAGAGACTTCCACGGGGGAAGTTTCCTTCATCTGAGCCGCCACCTCATAGAGGTGCGGGAAGGGAGCCACCGCCATCTTTCAGTCCTTTGATGGGAAAGTTGAAAATGTCTAGTCTAACTATATTGCGAAGTCGTCGCTTTTTCCACAAGGAACGGCAAGACTAACACGTTTCGATTTCCTTTTCCTGAGGAAGACCGCTTCGACTCCATTCGTTCCAAGACCCGTCGTAGACCCAGAGATTCCGGTAGCCTAAACGGTACAGCTGTAAGAAGACCAAGGTCGCCGAGTGGCCACTGCCACAGCTGCAGACAATAGGGGTAGCTCGGTCCTCAGGGATTCCTGCTTTGCGTAAACGCTCGATAACCCGAGGGGGATCCAGAAACTTTCCCGTAACCGGATCCTTCAATTCGAAGAAAGGAAGATTTTTGGCCCCCGGAATATGACCCTGACCGTAACGATCGGGAGAACGGGCATCCAGGATGATCCCACCCTTCTCCTGCATCATGCTCCATACCGCCGGCAACTCCAAACGGCTCGAGGCTTCCCGGGAAACCGTCCACCGGCTTGGGGAAGGGGACTCCACCCCATGTCGAACCGGGTAACCCCGTCGGATCCAGCCTGCAAATCCCTCCTCCAAGACCGATACGTGGGGATGACCGTAGGAGGTGAGAGCCCACCAAAGTCGAGTGGCTAAATACGATCCGTCAGCGTCATAAACCACGACCCATTTTTCCTCATCCACCCCAAGCTGGCTCATGGTTCGAGCAAACTTTTCTGCGGGAGCTAGTTGCAGAGGGATCGGCTCCTCTTCGTTCACAATATCGAGGGTGAAATCCACGAAGAGCGCACCGGGTATATGCCCTCTTTCATATTCTTCCGGAAGCGGATGATAACGTGTTGCCGGCTTTCCTTCTGTGTCGGTTACGTGAACAACCTCTCCGCGGACGTCCAGTACAACAAGGCTACTATCCCCCAATCGAGCCAAAAGCTCCTCGGGAGATACGATCAGGTCGGGCGCTGGCGCAGGAAATTCTAGCAAGCTATCCTCTTGGCTCCGGTTGATCCAAGTTCCCTCAGAGAGTAATCGCGTGCACTCGGGGAGACTCGAACTCCCACGGGTTGCCCCACAAGCACCTCAAGCTTGCGCGTCTACCGATTCCGCCACGAGTGCTGGGAAGACTCAAGGGTCCGACCACGTCGGAAAAGCCCTTGCCTTTTCATCGGCCCAAACGAGCCCGGAACCCTCTTCTTGACGCGCAATTTTGCATGACTTCTACGGAAAATCAACTTTCCCATACCCAAGAGAGCACCGGAAGTTCAAACCGGTTATTTCTTCCCGGAAACTGGCTTCGCGGGCAGAACGCGAGTTCCAACGGTTTCCGGACGGTCAATGCTTACCTCATCTCCCGATGGAAAGAGGGGCCTATCAATAAACCCCAAAGACAGCGCTCAGAAACCTAGGGCTTTACATCTTCGTTGGGTATCTGCTCGATTTCTGCAGGTGTAAAGGGCGTTGTTCGATTGGCAAGCTCGTCTCGAACCTTTTTCACCTGCTCGGGTGTCACCGGGGAAGCTTTGTTCCCGAAAGAATTCCGCTCGTACGTAAGGACCGCAGCAATTTTGTCGTCCGTAAGCACAGCCTTCCAAGCCTGCATGACGCCGTTATAGGGTACCCCTTTCACGGTCACGGCTCCCTGAAGCCCATTGAGCACGATCGAGATTGCCCTCCGGTTACCGCCCGCTACAAAGTCCCCACCCGCCAGGGGGGGATAAACGCCAGGAATTCCCATACCGGTAGGCTGGTGACAGACCATACAAGTTGTTTCGTAGACCTTTTTCCCCTCCTCCATTTGCTGGGGAGAAACCTGTCCCCATGCCGCGGATACTAAGCCCAAGGTTGCTACTACAAGCCATCCCCAGGTTTGACCGGAGAACCAAAGGCCGTTTAACCCGGTAAGACGCCGATGACCCAAAGGTGCCTCTATCCCCACGCATTGAGTAGTTGGATTACGTTTTCCATGCATACGCGCTTTCTTCTCCTCCAGTTACAGCTTGAGAATTCCGTAACTTGAGAACCATTGTCAATGCTGAATTTGCCTTCTACGGGGCCAGGCGTTCCAACTGCCAGTTCCCACTGGGCAGTCGAGTGTAGCGAAAGCGATCGTGTAGCCGGTTGGGTCTCCCCTGCCAAAACTCAACCGTGTCCGGAATTACCCGGTAACCACCCCAGTAGGGGGGAGGAGGCACCTCTTGGTTCCGGAACCGCTCGGCTACCTCCTGGAGCCGGGTCTCCAAGAAGGAGCGATCCATGGGAATGGGAGTGCTTTGGCGAGACGCCCAAGAAGCTAGCTGATGTTCCCTGGGACGGGAGCGAAAGTAGGCATGAGCTAATTCCTCTTCGAGGGGTTCCACTGCACCACGAAGGCATACCTGCCGTTGCAAGCTTGGCCAGTAAAACACCACGCTCGCAAAGGGATTTTCTTTCAGTTCCTGACCTTTCCGACTTTCCCGGTTGGTAAAAAAGATAAGCCCCCTCTCATCGAGCCCTTTAAGAAGAACGATCCGAGCGCTCGGTCGGCCTTCCCGATTGGCCGTGGCTATAACCATCGCGTTGGGCTCATACGCTTCCACCGCCAAAGCAAGTTCCAGCCACCTTCGGAACTCAACCAAGGGCTCCTGAGGAAGTGTTTCCCAAGCTATCGGCCGGTTCTCATAGATCCTTCGAAGATGGGCCAGCGAGGTGGAATCCAAACTCATCGCAAAAAACCGAAAGAGACTTTTTGATAGCCTCGACTTTTTTCAGGAGTTAAGCCAATCAGGAAATTGTTGCGGGAAACCAGCCTCCCCTCCAAAGGAAAACACAGGAACACCAATCCATTCCTCAAGGATCTCGGCGTGGGTTGTGGAAGCCGGTCCGGGCATGACTCCATGAAAATTCAATGCAATGCCCCGCAGACACATGCCACTGGCCAGAATGCTTTCCGCTGTGGCCAAGGTCGGCGAAAGGGTGCCGAGCTCGCTTCTGGTCACCAGAATCACGGGAAGACTAAGCCTTTGTACCCATTCCCGGACCGTAATCCCCGGCGCCAGAGGGCTTAACCAACCCCCGATTCCTTCGACGACCACGTGGGAGTACCTGCGGCAAAAACGAGCTACATGCTCGCAGAGAAAATCCAGATCCAATGGCTTTCCTCCCCTGCGATAGGCAACCAGAGGCGCAGCCGGGATATCCCAGTGTGCCGGGTTGACTTCTTCCACGCTCAGAGTCCCATCCATCGCCTCTGCCAAAAGCTCAGCATCGCGCCGATCTCCGGTGGAAACCGGCTTTAATCCAATGGCCTTTTTCCCTTGCCGACGCCATCGACGAAGAAGTTCACAGCTAAAAACGGTTTTTCCCACCCCCGTCGTCGTCCCCGTAATGAAAAGCTGCACAAAACACCCCCCATGGCCGAAACTTTTCGCTCATTCCTCTCAAAAAAAGTTTTCTACCCAAAGGAAGATTCGCTTTTTGCTGCCAACCCCTCCTTGCTACTCCAAACGCCTCGGTCCATGCCACTCAAAAAGTCATTGCTGCCCCATGCCCAATCAGGCACGCGACCCAAAAAGAACCTTTTTCTCTCCCAGCGCCTTTTCCTCAGGAGCTTTAGGAGAGCCATGTTTGTCCTGTTGGGTTCACAGAGCCATCGGAGGAATCCTCCAGCGATTTTCGTCGATGCAAATACCAAAGAACAACCAGGACCGTGTACAAGGGAAGAGCCACCGCGTTCCCGGAAAATCCGACAAGATCCGACAGGGCAAAGCTGGTCCAGTCCCTGCTTGTTCGGACCCGCATCCAGAATTGAACAAAGTCTTCCCCAGAGACGAGAGCCAAGAGAAATCCAACGGCCAGCGAGATGGTGGCTCCCAAAAGCACGCACAGCCCCACAAGGATGACGTACTGCACCTCCCCCTTTTCAGATATTCTACCAGGCCGGATCCCTCGGACGAGCTCAATTGAACGCTCCAATGCCCTCACCCCGCCCAGCCCCTCTAGGAGCACGACCGCCGGTACGAGCACCAACCGAATCGCAAAGCCAATCAACCCAAAAAGAATCAGAAGAAACAAAAGCACGACCAACGTCCGGACTAGCCGGGAAAAATGGCCCGCTGCCCCTACCAAAGCGACAGGGAGCATGGCCACAAGCATTCCCAAAAGAAGAATCCCAACCCTGAGAAAAAACGTCCCTACAAGCTTCCCCACCCGTTGGCGGCTCACCTCCCAAGCCCGTGCCCAGCTAGGTACCCCTTCTCCTACGGCCCACTGCCAAGTGTAATGGATCAAAGGAGCCGAGAAAATTTCTGCCAACAATCCAACGAGAATAAAAAGAAGACTCGCGGTAAAAATACCTCCTGGAATTTTCGGGGCCTGGCCCTTCGAAGCCAGGACAACCCATTGAGTCCAGACAGTAAAAAAGAGATTCGGCAACTGGAGAAAAACCCCCATCGCCAGGTAGGTCGGAAGCGATCGTTCCAAAAAGACAAACGCCTCTTGAATGACCTCAATAAACCGGCCACAAGAAACCCGGGGCAGAACGTCTTTGGACACCGTCTCTTGCGGCACCTTTCCCTTAACGGGAACTTGTTCCTGGGCCAAAACACCCTCCTCCGGAGGAACTTCCGGAACCGGGACTTCCCGCAATACCTCTTCCACCGTCCGAAAGCCTTCCTTCCCTTCCTGGGAAACCTTGGAAGTAGGCTCGATTCGCCTTTCCTTAAGCCAACGTTCAAGCGTGGCCCGATCGGCGGGTCCATAAATCCGGTTATCGGGAGCGTGATAATAGTAGGACTCAGGCATACCTGGACAAAGAAACCGAAAGACAAGAAGGCCCTCAACCCTAAAAATGTCGTCGCTTCCCTCGCAAGGAAACCTCGGCTAACGGCGCATTGCCTGGAGGATCACCACCCCATCCACCTTAACCGGGGAGGGCGTCCAATGCCAAGAGTCTTGGCTATAAGAGGCGAGACCCGCTCGGGGTTGAGCGCGTTTCTTACCCTACCCGGTGGCGACGCCAGTGAAGTAAAGGGGAACTTGCCCGTTTTCCTTTGAATAAAGCTAGACTTACTTTTTCGCCTGAATCGCAAGCTGCAAATGCCTGCAACCCCAGCCGCGTTCGCCGAGTTCACCCCAAAAACCCAAACTAGACCCCGCGATGGAGCCTCCTCCACAAATCGACGGGAATAAGAAGCCTCCTTTTCGGGGTGGTCCTCGAGATAACCTCAGTCTATCTTCCACCACACATCGCTCTCTCCTTTGGGGTGGCACGCTCCTTTGTTTCGTTTCCGGGACATGGTTCTCAGACCACTGTAAAGCGGGCGCTGGCCAAGAGATCCGCACAACTGCCCACCACCAAAAAATCTTTGGTAGGGTTCCGGCCTCTGCTCCGGAAAAGAAAGTAACCAAAACGCAATCTTTTGGCCGGCTGGCTTTCCCCATTTTTGGGGGGAAAGCTCACCGGGACACCGATCCAGCAACCCGGCCGGCCAGTAACAGAGCACCGGCCCACTTTCTCGCAGGGCTCAAAGCTCCTACTTTCAACGGTTTCGTTCCGGGCAACATGGAGGAAAGAAGATTCAGATTCGCTCAGCCATCGGCCAACCCAGCCAACGACAGGCCCCAGAGAAGAGGGAAAACGATCCCAGTCATTCATTCCTCCTTTATTAACAGTTCCTCGACATGTGCCCGGATGTCGTCGCGGACTTTCCGGTATACCTCCATTTCTTTTTCCTTGGTAGTCTGGGTCCTAGTTGGGTCAGGGATAGACCAGTGCAACCGCTTCCCGACCCCAGGAAAATGGGGGCATGTCTCGTTGGCTTGGTCGCAGACAGTAATCACGCAATCCCAGGACTCAGAAAGATAGCGGTCAAGGGTCTTACTGTGCTGGCCAGAAATGTCGATCCCGACCTCGGCCATCACCCGAATCGCCAGGGGGTTGACGCCTGTGGCGACCGTACCGGCACTGTGAACCTCACATTTGTCAGCCGCCAAGTGTCTCAGCCACCCCTCGGCCATCTGGGAGCGTGCCGAGTTGTGGGTACATAAAATAAGACCCGCTTTTTGGCTCCCATCATCTTTTCCCTCCATTCGCCTTTCTATTCCTTTGGAGTTACTGGCTCTTCCACGCTTCTTTGCGGCTGCGCACGGGAAGGCTTCCTTGCAAACCGACTGGGACAAATCGGTGGGAGACCAGGCCATACCCCGGCTATGAACATCAGATAGCTCTTCCCGCAGGCCGCACGATTCGGGAGCATAGACCAACCATTTCCACAGCGACAACCATCGCGAGCCCAAACCTTTTGCTTGCGGAAAAGGACGAGAGTGGGAGCTCGGAAAAGAACCTTCATGCGCGGTGAGTGTGTTCCAACGGCGAGAATATCGCCGCCTCGGCTTACCTTACAGAAAAAAAGAAAAAGACATGCAACGGGCCCCAGGAAGAAACGGTGGATGGCAGCGCTTGTTGCATGGTACCGATTTTAGCTCCCCACGAAAAAAGAAGGGTGTGCCACCGACCTCCGGGCCCAAAACCCAATTCCCCGGAGAAGATGCCTGTTGAACTCCGCACGTTTCTACGGTAGAGGTTACGGCCAGGAAGGCTTTGCCCTTTCCTGGGAGGGTAAGAAAAAGGTTGCTTTGGGAAGAATTCTCAGTAGCTTTTCCAGACAAAACACAAAAGCTTATTGAAGGAAAAATGGCCGATCGAAGGAATCGATATCCAGACAACGTTCCGGGGAAATTTTACGTCGATAACCAGTGCATTGATTGCGATCTTTGCCGGGAAACCGCCCCAGAGAATTTCACGCGGAATGACGAGGGAGGGCATTCCTACGTTTACAAGCAGCCCACCACACCTGAAGAGGAGGCCAAGTGTCGGGAGGCCTTGGAGGGTTGTCCGGTAGAGGCGATCGGAGACGACGGGGATTTAGAGCCGCTAGAAGAGCAGGCAGTCCAAGAAGAACCGGCGTAGCGACCCCCCCGCTCTCCCAGGGAGTCCCCTAGCCATGGGCTCCCCATCCTGTCAAACCGGTAGAGTTTTTCCGGTAGATCAATACGCAGGGGAGCGCCTGGATGTGGCGCTTGCCCGGATCCTGGGGCGTTCACGTTCTTTTGTTCAAAAGCTTATTCGTAAGGGTGCGGTTACGCTTGGACCCTTGGCCAAGTTGGCCCAGCCCGCCTACCGGATTGCCCCGGGCGACTATGTCCGGATCGAGGTCATAGAGGAGGAGCCGAGCCCCTCCGCCCAACCCCGGCCTGAACCGGTCCCTTTCGAAGTCCTCTACGAAGATTCCGAAATCCTCGCCCTGGATAAACCGGCTGGGCTAGTCGTTCATCCAGGTGCGGGTCAGTGGAGCGGGACGCTCGTGCACGGGCTTTTGGCAAGATACGGGCCCGCGTCGCTTTCCCAGCTAGGCGGACTTTCGAGGCCAGGCATCGTTCATCGCTTGGACAAGCTTACCAGCGGCGTCCTCCTGGTGGCCAAAACAGACCAGGCCCATGCCATCCTTGGGGAACAGTTTCGGACTCGCAGGGTGAAAAAGTTCTACCGGGCCCTTGTTCATGGCGTCCCCTCCCCTCCCCAAGGCGCATGGGCCGAAAAACTTGGGCGACACCCGGTAAACCGGAAAAAAAGGGCAGTGCTCCACCAAGGGGGACGAGTCGCCCTTACGGAATACCGAACCATCATGGCAGGAACTAAAAGTGCCTTGGTAGAGTTGGTCCTCCATACCGGTAGAACCCATCAAGCTCGCGTCCACCTAGCCTACCATGGCCACCCGGTTGTCGGCGATCCCCTATACGGAAAGCTCTCAAAGGATCGGAAACTTGGATCGCTTCCGGAACGGATGTACCTCCATGCCCTGCGAATCGGTTTTTTTCACCCTGCAACCGGGCAATGGATTGAGATCGAATCCCCTCTTCCCGTAGAGTTTACCTATGTCATCTGAAAGTTCTGCGCGCAGTCCGGTAGGATTGCTTTCTACACTCAAAGCCTACCTTTTACGTGAGCGGGAACGGGGACGCCTTTATCTCCGTCTTTCCTCGGAAGCAAAAAAGAACTGGGAGAAATTTCTTCTTGCCCATCCTTCTGCCGATCGACCAGGTTCACCCAGTTGTCCGGCCCCGTCACAGGCCACTTCTCCACCCTCCTCTGAAGTCATGCCGGTCGACGAGCGCCGCAAACAGCTCGAAAAACTTGCCCAAACCGTTGCGAAGTGTTGCCGGTGTCCTCATTTAGCCGCGACACGGACGCAGACCGTCTTTGGGATAGGCTCTCCCTCCGCTTCCCTTTTCTTTGTTGGAGAGGCGCCGGGAGCTGAAGAAGATCGCCAGGGACAACCCTTTGTCGGGCCAGCGGGGCAGCTTTTAACGAAGATGATCCGTGCCATGGGGCTAGAACGAGAGCAGGTCTACATCGCCAATGTACTCAAGTGTCGTCCCAACCTACCCGAGGGAACCCTCGGTAACCGGCGTCCGACCGAAGAGGAGGTGGCCCGTTGTCTGCCGTATCTCCACGAGCAGATCGAAATCGTCCGGCCCAAGGCTATTGTCGCTCTAGGAGGCGTGGCTTTGGAAGGGCTTCTGGGCAAGAAGGCCCTGCAAGTACCTCCGGGGCAGCCGATCTCCATTTCTCGTTTCCGGGGTCGCTTTCTGGAATTTCGAGGAATTCCTGTGATGCCCACCTACCATCCATCCTACCTGCTTCATAACCCCAGCATTCAGCAGAAGCGAAAAGTATGGGAAGATCTTCTTGCCGTGATGGAACGCTTAGGACTTCCTATAAGCCAACGCCAAAGGGAATACTTTTTGCCAAAGCCCTCGAAATAAGTGGAAACAGGTCCCACTCATCGATCAAGACCGGGCATTTTTCATAAACCCATTCCTAAAACCATAGAGAACCCTTTCCGTAGCAGGGAAGATCGTCTGGGACGCCGGCCGAACAGCGCTGCCGGCGATCCGCGTGCCGGTGGGCTACTGAGAAAGCCCAGGTAACGCCTAATTTCCGGGTTTTCTAGGACAGAAGAGGCGCGGGAGGCGGTCGAGCGCTTCCGGACTGGGCATGCGCTCCTTGCGCCGCTTTGAGTCTCTTCCCGAACCCCCCGCGATAGAAACGACCATACATGTTTCGTCCGACTGCTTGCGGGTAGAACGAAAGGTGACATGACTGCCGTTGCGGCTCGAGCCTACCGCCTCGTGCACCGAGGGGGTTTCGGAAAGACCCAACCCTCTCTGGGGGGGCGACGGCACGAGGCCGCCCCCCTGTGGCCTCCTCTTGGACCGGAACAAAAACCGCAACGCCGCACACAACCTTTGGGGCCGTCCTGGCCAGTAACAGGACTACACGCGCAAGATGTTCGCAGAGGGAAAAAGCAAGTAAGACCTGCTTTTTCGAGCAAACAGTCCCGGAAGACGCAGAAATCCTGGAGCGCAGAAGCGTCAAAAAAATGGAGACCTCCGCCCGGGAACAAGCGCACGCCGGGAAGCGTTTTCAATGGAACCCTACCCTTCGTATTCGGAGAGAGGGCTCTTCAAACGCCATGGAGTTCTTGTGGGTCATGGCCAAAGGAAAGAAGCCCGCGGATGGACGCTTTGCCTTGATCCGCACCAAAAGCGAGTGAGAAGAACGACCCAGATCTGAGTCTCCCGGCAGGGCACAGACCTGTGGATCACCAAAGACGGTTCCATTCGCTCTCCGACGGCAGTCTTTTCAGCTGCGATAGTGAACCGAGCTCCCAGTATCTCAAAATGCTGACCCCCGTCCAGCCACCGGCCTAGACACAAACGCTTGACCCGCTCTGGCGCTTGATTTACCGGCCCGGCGCCATTCGACGCTTGGCCAGACCAACTATCTCTATGAGGAGACAACAGGGACTAGGAAGAGTGCCACCCCAAAGACACCTAGCGATGGAACCCCCCTCCGTGAAAACCTCCAAAACCTCCGCCATGAAAACCCCCAAAACCCCCTCCTGGGAACCCTCCTCTAAACCCGCCAAAACTAGGGCTCCGGAATCCTCCCATCGGCCCGAAGGGCCGCAAGCCACCGTACCCGCTATAGCCACCTCGGAAGCCGCCCCATCTTGGGTCAAAAGGAGAGATCTCCCGAATACCGGCCATGCTCCTAGGCATGCGCCAGGATCTTAACCCGTCAAAGGAACGAACACCCCGAAACGAACCATTTGGCACATGGCTAAACCGCAAATGACTTCTGTAAGAACGTATTGTCCGCCCGAGACTACGATTTCCGGGACGGGTCTCCGAAGAAGCATTCAAACGCGAGCCTCGAGAAGCTGACAAGCTCGAGGATATTCCTTGATTGAAGCTGCCCTGGTGGGCCTTCTCACCCGAACGAATCCCAGAAAGCGTTGCCGACTTCTGGAGGGCCCCATTCCCCAATGCCCCCCTGACC